>DASQFV010000135.1:0-9445 GCA_035632975.1 Nitrospiraceae bacterium | reverse complement strand
CGACCACCGGCATCTGGCTCCAGCCTTCTGCAGTCCTCGCAGCACCCTATTTTGAGGATGGGTACCTTGGGCTTACACAAGCGGAATTACATCATGAACTCGGGATGCCGCAGGCGGTGCGCGATCGGAAGTCCGCGCTGCGCGTCTTTAGCTACTACACCATCACCGATTGGGAGAAGTATTTTCGGAAGCTCGTTTCGCCGGAAAATGGCGAGGATGTCTATACCTTTACACGTGATGGCATCGATGTCCGATACTCGTTCAGTTACACCGTCGATCCCAACGATGAAACCGAGAATCGCACGTTATTCGTTCGGCTCGTCGATATCGAATTCTCCCCCGCCGTCCCCCTCGCCCAGATCCCCGCACTCGTCCCTGAATTTCACCCTTCAGAAGACCCCGCGTCCCCCTCATTCCGATCGAATATTTGGGTATTGTTGTTTAAGGGTGCCGCTTCACCACAGGCTCGATTTATTGTGAAAGAGGCAACCAGGGACAAGCTGGAGTGGACTCTGGCCTACCAGCTATTCTCGTTGCAAGGCCTGCCGGACCCGCTCACGACAAAGGCGCTTGTCGATCGAGTGGAAATCAGCACACAAAGTATCGACCTTGTGAAGCAACGCCAGCGACACACCCATGATCCCATCCTGAATCCCTACTCGCGAGAATTCTCTCAGCATACGCTCGCTCCTCAGCCGCCCACGGCCAAGAAGATACCTGTCCCCAAGTATGCGGACTAGCCGACATTCATGATTGGTTTCGGGGAGCTAAGGGGGGTTACGGAATCTGCTGGACACGGTTTTTATGCTGTTTCTCAACCTGAGAGGCTTTGTACTTCATCACATCCATCGGGCCATCCTTCGACACGTACATCAAAACTGGAGTGGCAAGACCGAGCATGATCAAACACCACAAAGCCAGAAGGCGGACCATTTGTCCCTTACTCATGTACATGGCGACGAGCAGGACTATCGCCGCAAGACCAGCATAGGTCAGAATCTCCGACTGTGAAGGAGAGAGCCCGGAGATGTTGGGGACGGCTCCGGAAACCATATTTCGAAGCTCGCTCCCCAAGTTCGACACGCGCTCCTGAATGGTGCCAGCCGTTTGGGGAGCAGTCGATATCTGATCGGTCGTTCTGACCCTTGCACGGTACCGTTCAGGAATCGTGTTGAAATTATCTGTGATGACAGGCGTGCCTTGCTCATCAACATAGGAATACATCGTGGTCGCCAACGCTTCAATTGAAGCCGGTGGCATGACGAGGCTCAGCGTGACGGCCAGGAGCCATCTCGCAAGTATCCACCGACTTTGGTTATTTCCCTGCTTCGATCCAGGAGTCATCACAATCTCTCCTAAGCACCGCCGCCCTTGCACTCATCCAGTATAGCGCACTTCCTATATCATGCTGATTAATAAGTGAAAACCATGAGCTTCACTTGACTCTCTCCAATTCACGTTGCTACGATGCACCGCATCATGCATCAAATCACCGCGGCTATCCATGCATCCATGAACGTCTCTCCAACTGATCTGGAGGAACCGATCCCTTTCATCCGCCGTCGCCCGGTTCGTCTTATCGTTTACGCAGGACTTGGCCTGTTTGTTCTCCTCATGGTGATTTGGCCGCTCATCGCACAACTTAGAGACCCGGACTTTCAAAAACATATCGTGGAACATCGGGTCATGGTCGGCATGTCGAAAGAACAGGTGTTACAGGCCTGGGGAGGGCCACAAACGATCAACACGACGTTCACCAAAGAAGGCATCCGTCGCGAGGAATGGATTTTTGAAGATTGGGAAAGCGCCGCGGTGGTGAAACACCGCTATCTGTACTTCGAAGAAAGCACCCTCACCGGCGGATGGTTCCAAGGCTCAGGCGAACGGCTCCCCATTCAGTCCCCGTCCAATCCGCACAGCCCAAAACCGCCACGCTAGCGTGCGTTTACGGCTGCGACGAGACATCACGTACCGCCAACCGGAATCGGCTCAGCAGCACTTCCGCATGGACCTGATCGCACTCGTCGACCATGACACGCGAGTTGAGAATCGGGAGTCCGGGATACAAGCTACTCACATGTTCGTTCTGAACCATATAGGCAATGCCACTGCCCTCCAGCAGACTTGTGATCATCGCCAACTCGACCATACTCTGCGGCTCAGTGAGACGGATCATCGGCATGCGGCGCACTCCACACTCAAACCGGCGACTGGCAGTTGAACTCTATCGTTTCGTTGCTTTTCCTCTGCATCCCTCTTACACTCATCCACGGCTAGGGGGTTTCTGTAATTTGCACACGGCGCTCTTTGCCGGGACCGCCAGAAATGGTCAACACTCGTTTCCATTCTCGGATCTGATACACCGCCCAGGCAGAAGATTGGCCTTTAAAATAGGCATCAGGGTCTTCCCCGCTGGCATTGAGAAAGATCGGCTCCGTGAAGCCTTCTTCCAACACATAGTCGAGGAGACATTCCGTCACAAAACCCGACCCTCGGAGGGACACCTCGGCCAGCATCGACAGAATATCTTCTGGATTTTGAACCGTCACATGTTTCATTGAAGCATCTCCGCGCCGTCTAATTGTAACGAGCCGCTCATCAGGAAGGCAACAGACATGGCACGCTCCATGACGAAAAGCCGATTCCAAGAAGAACTCTTGCGTATTATGGACCGCAAGCATCATTGGGCCTGGCCGGCATTCGCCGATGGAACGGTCACCATCGATCAACTCTCACGCCACTTTCAACAAGAATACTGGGTGTACGTGCGTGACTTCCCGGTGTTCCTGGCACGCATTCACGGACAGAATCCCCCGGCCCCGGTCCGCCGGATGCTCGCCGATAATATTTACGAAGAAGACACCGGTGGGCTCTCGTTGGGAAAGTCGCACCCGGAATTGTTCCTGACCATGATGGCAGGCCTTGGATTGCCGGCGCGTGACTTTGACAGGGTGCGCCTCTTACCGGCCAGTCGACGCTACCGCGCCTGGCTGGACCGTGTCTCGAATAACCGAGACTGGGTCATCGGAGCAGCGGCATTGACTGTCTTCGTAGAAGGCAGCGTGAAGGATCGCGCCGAAATCGCCGACCCCTCCAAGCCCAAGACCGCCGAAGACATCGAAGCAATCGTCCAACGCCACCCATTGGTGAAACACCACGGTCTACCCTTCGATTCCATGGATCTGATTCGCGCGCACCAAATGGTCGAAGCAGGCCACCGCCATAATGCCTACGCCATGGTGGTGAACTACGCCACGACACACACCCAGCAACAGGCCGTACTGAGCTGCCTCAAGAAATGCCTAACGCTCTGGCAAGCGTATCGCGATGCGGTGGCCAAAACCTGTGGATTGAAAAGACCTAGCCCGCATCATGCTAGACGGTTCGGTACGAAATGGCGGAGTGCGCGCGGCAAGAGCAAAGAGCGAGACTCGCGTGACGTGTGAGCCCTGTCCCTGCCAGCCGCGCTTTTCCCGCCAGTCTCGCTCGGCTATCCCGTTCGACATCACCGGACCAGCAGATACTCAACCCGTTCGATCCGCACAACCGGCATGATGAGACCCAGGCCTTCTTCCTCGTGAGAGAAGTCATAGACAAGGGACTCCTCGGGAATGAGCCGCCCGACCATGGCGATCTCAATGTCGACCTTCTGCCCAGCCTCGAGCTGTCGGCGGAGGACGTCACGAGTGCTGGGATCAGGAATCACGACGAGATTACTCGGAACTTCTTCGGGTTTGAATCGGACAACTCCCCACTTCGTGGGGGTGAACATCGGCCCAATGGCCATGCCGAACCCACCCGTCGTTGGATCGTAGCGCATGAGTTCCGCCGACCACAGAAACACCACCGTCCACTGGAGCGGCTCCTTCCCGCCGCGCTTCGCATCGCGCTCCCGGTTCAGCGTGAACAATCGCTCGTCTAGCGCAGGGTCGTGATGACCATGGCCGTAGACCAGGCCCCAGTCCGGCGGGTTTCTATCCAGTGCATCAAGAAACTGTTCAATTGAGTGAGGATCGATCAGGAAATGGCAGTCCGGCGGCAGGATGGTCTGAAGATCCTTCCGCGCAATCGTCAGGAGAGGTCTCTTACCGATGGCATCTTCAGCCCATCCTTCTCCAACCGATCCTACGGTCAGGAACAGAGCGGCGATGACCAAGCGAGCCCACATGGGATGAGATTACTCCGTGGCGGCGACGGCGGCTTGCTCAAAACTCGCGCGGAGGTCAGCAACTGCCTCCTGCTCACCCGTCAGCACTCCACATTCGATCAGGATTGCCAGACGAGGATTAGGATCGATACGGCGCAAGGCCTGGCTGGTGAGTCCACCAGACTCGATAACCATTTGATAGGTACCCAACCATGAGCGGGTCACGGCACGCAGTCCGGCATCGGTGGGTTTCATCCGGCCAAGCTTCACCTGTTCAAGCAATTTGATGAGCGGGTCGGACTGGGAGAGGGTGGCAATCGCGCGCTGCAGAGCCTGGTCGCCGGACTCCATGCTCAATTCGTGGAACAGGAGCCGGGGCCACGCGGGTCTCCGCAACTTCCGCAGGACCCGTCCCCTTTGCCTGACAGTACCCAGCCATCCGTGCCACCAACTCCAAACTTAGAGAATTGTTTCTCCAGCTTCGTGGTCCTGCACTTCGGACAGGCGGCTTGCGTCGAACCGTGAACCAGCAGCTCGAATTGATGATTGCATTCCCCGCAGACATATTCGAAGATAGGCATGGATTGTACTCCTTGTTCTCGGGGTATTATAAGGTCGGGCCGGCCACTACGCAATCTGCCAGGAGCTGTATGTACCAAGAAGAAAAAGCCTTTACCCTTCGATTCAGCCTGGAGGCCTCGTTTCCCGACGACTATGAGGGCGATGCGGAGCACCAGGCCTGGGTACGAGAGTGGGAAGCGCTAATCAAACCGGATCTGCTCAAGGCGCTCTTCGAATCGTTGCGTCAGCACAAGTTCTGGCAGACGCATGTGCGCAATCGAGGGAAATCCCCTGCCGATGAAATAGAAATCGTGCTCGCGCGGGACTTTTCCAAACCTCAAGGATTCAGCCTGTTGTCATGATGCCCCCTCCCCTCGGTCTGTACCTCCACATCCCATTCTGTCTGCAGCGATGCGACTTCTGCGCCTTCTATCTTGAGATTCATCGCGAGGGCCGCGCACAAGCCTTTGTCCAATCCCTCATTCATGAGATCAGACTGTCGGCGCAGCAACACGTAACCGCAGGCCGTCCCATCCAATCCGTCTATGTTGGGGGCGGCACACCAACAGTACTCGCCGCAACTCAGCTTATCGCGATCCTGTCCGAGATTCGCACGCATCTCGCTCTCGCCTCAGACTGTGAAATCACCGTTGAAGCGCATCCCTCCACGATCTCCGAGCAGGACCTCGTACAACTGCTTCAAGCCGGAGTCACCCGCATGAGTTTCGGCGCGGAATCGATGGAGGATGGCGACCTTGCTCGGATCGGACGGCCCGGCACTGTCCATGAGACCGTCGGTGCGGTGACTCAGGCCAGAGCCGCCGGATTCACCAACATCAATCTCGATTTGATGTATGGGCTCCCCTGCCAAAGCATGGAGAGCTGGCAGCGGACACTCGTCCACTGTCTTACGCTGGAGCCCACGCATCTGTCCTGCTATGCGCTCACGGTCGAAGAGGATACGAGGCTCGCTTCCAGCATTCAGCGCCGACGGAGTCCAGCTCCAGATGAGAGTCTTCAGATTGAGATGGACGAGGCCGCGCAACGGATGCTCGGCGACGCCGGCTATGAGCGGTATGAAGTATCGAACTATGCCAAACCGGGATATTCCTGCCGGCACAATCTGCTCTATTGGACCAATGGCGAATATCTTGGATTGGGCCCGAGTGCACAGTCCTATCTGGACGGGACAAGATTTGGCAATGTCGCCGACCTCGCGGCCTATGACACATCGCTCGCGGCAAACCGTCTCTCTATTGAAGATTGCACCAGGCTCTCGGAAGAGGAGCAACTCCGCGACGCCGTGATTTTTGGCTTGCGACTCATTCAAGGAATTCCCACACGCTGTCTTCACCAGCATGCCGCAAACTATGGACATGAAGTAGTCACCGCACAGTTACTCGCACAACAGTTGATCGAAGAGGACGGTGAGCGCAGCAGACTATCGGCACGAGGCCGCTTGCAGGCCGACACCATCGCCGGGCAGTTGTACTAAAAGGCTGCTGAAAAAGTCCGCCAGCTTCATTCTCGCATCGTTCAGGCCCCCAACGTGCAGATGAGGGCCTCTCGGATGTCGGAATCACCGAGGGGATTTTCCGTTCGCCAAGATCCATTTCAGGGGCGAACGGCCCACACGAAGTGAGGTACTCGCTGCGGCCTTGCTGAACGGCCATTTTTTGAACAGCCTGCAAGATTAAATAAACCTACTCTCGCTCTCGACGATCTGACTCGGTTGACTTTGTCATTGGGTCGGGTGGAAACTGAATGCAGATTACAGCGGAGCTGCCATGCCCGTTAATATGGATCCTGCCAAGAAGCGAAAAAGACAGCAGTCGTCAGAGGAGACTGATTCGTCTCTGTCCGAGAAGAAACCGACTGTGCCGGCACAAGCGACACAGTTCGGTGAAGACACGGAAGAGGATCAGGTGAAGGCGCTGGCGGATGCGGAACAGAAGAATCTGTGGGAGGCCACGGAAGTCATCGACATGGATAAAGCCTGAGGCGAGGATCGCCTCGTGAGACGAGCCCGGTTTGTCTGACCATCTTGTCTATCTGATTTATCTGTCAGGATGCTCAAAAGGCCAGACTTCTCACCCGCCCAACCCCGGCGCGCCAAGACGCGCCGTTCCGCGGGCAAGGCCGCAGCCGATGGAAGCACCGGAGGCGTAGCCTTTCTCACCCACCCGCCCCAAGCTGCCAAGACAGCTTGTTCTCCACGTGGGCTACGTTGAGGATGCTTTCGAGGTGAGAACGAAGCTCGGGAAAAGCGCGTCTCGGCGCGCAGGGGTTGGGCGGGTGAGAAAACCGGCTTTTTCAGCATCCTGTCAGGCGGGTAGGAAGAAAAAGGCGATGGCTAGCATCAGGTACACTCCGACCAACATCACACCTTCCATCCAGTTCGATTCTCCGTCCATCGCCACGAATCCCACAATCAGAACCGAGATCGTCACCGCAGCTACTTCGAAAGGTGTGAAGATAAGATCCAACGGTGTCCCGAAGAGATAACTGGCAAAGACAAGCAATGGTGCAACGAGCAAAGCGATCTGCAGGCTAGACCCGACCGCGATACCATAGGCTAGGTCCATCTTGTTTTTCAGCGCCACCATCACCGCCGTGGAATGTTCAGCCGCATTCCCCACAAGTGCGACTATAATGACGCCGACGAAGACTTGCGTGAGCCCGAGTTGATGCGCAGCCGGCTCCAGCGCTCCCACCAACATCTCGCTCATCAGGGCCACGAGACAGGCCACCACGGTGAGCACCGTAATCGAGGCACCACGGGTCCATGGTTGTTCACCGAGGTCCGAGGCATCATGGGCCTCCCCGGCGAACAGATGGCGATGAGTCTTCAAGGTAAACAACAGGCTTGCGGCATAAATTGCGAATAAGACAAATGATATAGTCAGGCTCAGCTCTCGTTCAACCACGACGCCACGATCGGCGGCGGTAAAATGGAATAGAGCGGGAATGATGAGTCCCACAGCAGCCAGGAGCAGGAGACTGGCACCCATTGCGGCAGCGGTCTGATTAAACTTCTGCCGCTCGTATTTCATCCCGCCGGCAAACAGGGAGACGCCGAGTACCAGCAAGATATTGCCCAAGATCGAGCCGGTGAGAGAGGCTTTGACGACGTCGTGAAGGCCTTCGCGCAGAGCCACAAGTGCGATAATCAATTCCGCGGCATTGCCGAGCGAGGCATTGAGCAGCGCACCCATGCCGGCACCGACATGGGTCGTCAAATGCTCGGTGCCTCGTCCCAACAGGCCCGCCAGAGGAATAATGGCAAGTCCAGCCGACACGAAGACCAGCAGGGGATCGGCTCGAAAGACTTCGAGCGCGATAGTCACCGGGACAAGGATGAGCAGGAAATCAAGCCAAGACGTAAAGAGATATCGCACGCGCAAACCCTAGCATGACCCTGAAACTTTGTCGATGAATCGACCCCGAGCTCCCCGCGCGCTGTTCTACCCCTTTCATCTATGCCACCCAGAGACCATGGCGCGGCTCCTGACTCGCTTTGCCACCGTCCATTTTCGCGACTTTATGGCGCTGCAATTGACCTCCATGTCTGGGATGATGGCATTCCAAGACCGGATGGGCATGAGCTTCCCGGATCTCATCGCGTCTGGACGGCTCGTGCAAGGCTATGACGTGAGTGGACCGCTTCCATCTACTGTGGCAGCCGCTATTGATCGAGACCTTCACGATCCTCTTTGGCGCACGCGCTTTCACACCGCGCTTTGCCGGGACCGGCGTCTCCAACGTGGGCTATTCGAGCCGTCCCACAGTCTTCGTATCGGCGACAGTCTCGTGCCGGGCCCTGCCGCACTCCTACGTCTCATGGACGACTCGTTCAGACAGCAAGCCTATGATCTCGGTCGGGTGAGAGCACTATCGAAGAGTAGCGTCACCCTAGAAGAGTGGTACCACTTTGAATATGGGCTCGCGCTCGTGAAAACATCCGCCTCACTCGCCTATACTCAGACCCTGGCGCTGGCACACCAGCTCCAACCAGTCACAGACTCCCCTTCGCATTTCTCGCTCTATGCGCAATCCTGTGTCCGAGAGAATTGGATGAGAACCAACCATCTGCTCATCCGGGTAGGCTATTAACAGGCAGCGGAAAAACTATATCTGCACGCTACAACGTCAATGATCTGCATGTCTTGACAACAGGAGAATACCATGCAGGATGCTCAAAAAGGCCAGACTTCTCACCCGCCCAACCCTGGCGCGCCAAGACGCGCCGTTCCGCGGGCAAGGCCGCAGCGAGCGACTAAAGATGGTTCTTCCGAGCTTGCTCGTTTACGTTGTCCTCTGATGGCCCGGATGAGTCCTCCACTGCGCGCAACGTTCTCACCCTCCCACCCACTAGCACGTCGAGACGTGCCATATACCCAGGCGAGGGTCTTCCGATTTTCCCCACTTTGTGTTCAGGGGAGCAGCCAGACTGTCCTTCACTGCGCGCATCGAACGAGCACCGTTTTATCGTGCGCGTTCTGCGAGCACAAAGGATTGTCTGGCTGCTCCCCTTCCGTCCTTCTAAGGCCGCGCGTTGCGCGAGTATGGGGATCGGCCCAGCCACCCCACCCCTTTTTCAGCATCCTGCCAGAAGTGCGGCGCATCTTAGCACGCGGGTGCATCCCTCTCAAGGCGAAGCGGAGGACACGCGTTGCTTGAGGGGTGTAGAGCCGTGTGCTATACAGACTCGCACAAGGCGAGGGCGAGGGGTTCGTT
>DASQFV010000134.1:0-4346 GCA_035632975.1 Nitrospiraceae bacterium | reverse complement strand
GATCGCGCCACGTGTAGAGCCAACTTTTCGAGCAGCCTATCTCGCGGCAGATGGTCTCAATTTTGTCGCCGGCCAGGTCTCTGGCGATGGCCTGTTGACGTCGGTGTTCAAGACGAGGGGACATGAGGGTCCCCTTCCGATCTCTCGGCTGGTCTCTATTCTCGCTCTTTGTTCTCGATGTCATGGCACACCCCTTCCAGATTGGGGCTCCAGGCGTTATTGCCGGAAAATGTACGGTAAGCGTTTCCCCTGACCTTCTTGAACTTTCAATGAGCTGCGATTGGCTGATCATCCGTCACCCTCATACACTCCGCCCTGCAGTGGAAATGAGGAAGCGCCGGACCGAAGTTCTCCCAATCCCCAACCGCCTCGCAATAGCCGACTTACTGAGGCCTTCTGCATAGAGGTGCCGTGCCACATCCGCCTGGTGAGCGACCGTCGGTGGCCGCCCATGGCGGGTACCGCGTCGACGGGCTTCCGCAATCCCGGCCTTAACCCGCTCGCGCAGAATCCCGCGCTCAAACTCCGCAAAGACGGCCAACATTCCGGCCATGGCGCGCCCTGTGGGCGTGGTAAAGTCCAACGCTTCGCCGAGAGAAATAAAGCCGACCCCCAGCTCGTGCAGCTCTTGGAGCGTGCGGACGAGGTCTGCCAAGGAGCGCCCCCACCGATCCAAGCGCCAGACCACAATCGCATCGAGCTCGCGGCGCCGCGCCGCCTGCATCAGCTGCTCACGCTGCAGACGCTCAGTCCCCCCAGAACCGATGTCTTCCACCACGGCAACGATTGCGCCGCTGCGCTGCTGCGCGTACGCTACCAGCGCGTTGCGCTGGAGCGCGAGGGTCTGCTGATCGTGGGTGGAGACTCTGGCGTAGAGCCCCATCTTCATCGTGTCGGGAGACCTGGCCAAAAACCCCTCCAGAATGCGGCGCCGAGGCGCTTGATTTGCAAGCCCTTGGATGGGCCGTTTGTGCCTGGCCACAAACTATAGTTTCTGGCCAGGCATCTGCAAGCTCAAACCTGCTATCCAAGGAGGCTTTGCATGCTTATCTTGCCTGATGGAGTAAACGGTTCCGTTCATCGCCGTCCCCTTACCATCATCTTACCCGAAGATCCAAGTCAAGAAGAATTGGCGCAGTACTGGACCCTGTCAACGCAAGATCAGCAAGAGGTCTTCAAGTGTCGCGGCGAGGCGCAACGTCGCCGTTTTGCCGTCCAACTCTGCATGCTACGTGCCTACGGCCGTTTTCTGCCTAAAGCGGTCGCTGCCCCGACGGCCATCACCAATCATCTCGCTCGGCAGTTGGATTTACCGCTGGTACTCTTTGGAGAGGTTCCCGGGCGTTTGGCGACAGAAACCGACCATTTCCATCACATTCGGACCTATCTTGGCTGGCATGCATTTGATGAGGCAAGCCGGGGTCGCCTTATCACCTGGCTTAACCAGCGGGCCACAGATGATTTGGTACCGAGTATCTTGGTGTCACGTGCCGAAGATATGTTACGAGCGTGGAAAATTGTTGTGCCCGCTCGCTCGACCCTCGAAGAACTCGTGGCGTCAGTGACCGCTCGTGTGCAGGGCGATGTATACACGCGCATCACCACCAGTCTGACGCCCGCGTTAATCCAGTCAATGGACGAGCTGCTCCAGGTACCACTCGGTGTCCACCGGTCCATGCTCTTTCAGCTGAAGGAATATCCCGCCGAAGCGAGCTATACGGTCATTTTACGTTCTATTGAGCACTATCATTTCCTGCGGGATTTCGGCGTAGGGACCATCGATCTTGGCGGCATCAGTCCCCCGATGATTCGTTACTTGGCTGATCAGGGGAAACGCTACGATGTCCATACCCTGCGGCGTTTCCCCGAGGCCAAACGCTATGGACTTACCGCCTGTTTTTTGGTCGAAATTCACAAGACCATTCTCGACCATATTGTGTCCCTACACGATCAGTTACTCACCAAGAAAATCCGCGAGGCGAGAAATGCCTTTGAAAAGCGTTACCGTCAGGTTCGTCGGCAGTCTAGGCGGGGCTTAGCCAAGCTGATTACCACCGGGGAAACGTTGCTCGATCCAGAGCGCTCGCCCGAGACGACACTGGCGGATTTGCTGCAAGAACTCGATGAGGCGAGCCTGCGTGAAGCCGTAGTGACCTGTGCCGAACGGCAATACCTCGAAGAACGCGGCGAGATCGATACCCTGCGGGCACGTTACCCTGGCCTCCGGCGGTATTTCCCAACGTTCTTCGCCTTACCCTTCCACAGTGAGCCCGGTAGTGACGCCATTCTCAAGGGGCTCGATCTGGTCCAGCAGCTCGACAAAGGGACGCTGAACACTCTGCCCCCTCATGCCCCCACGGCGTTTGTCCCAAGGAAGTATCACGCGGCATTGCACCAAGCGGACGCCACAGTAGATCGTCGCACATGGGAACTCGGTCTCGCCGTGGCCGTCCGCGATGGCCTGAGGTCCGGCGACGTCTATCTGCCTGAAAGCCGACGTCATGTGTCGTTTTCCAACCTGATTTATGATCCCACCCGCTGGAAACGAGAGCGCGACCTCGCCTATACCGAACTCGATCTGCCCCAGCAGCCTGATGACTTTGTCACGCGGCTCCAGCACGAATTCGATGAGGCGGCCCAGCGGGCAGAGCGCGGCTTGCCGGGCAATGATTTTGTCACGATTCGACACAACCGACTGCACCTAAAACGGCGGGATGCGCTTGAACTACCACCCCGTATTCAACAACTGCGCCGCACAATCGAAGGGGCATTGCCCCTGGTACGCATCGAGGCCCTCTTGACCCAGGTAGATGAGTGGTGTGATTTCACCCGCGTGTTTCGTCGTCCCGATGAGCGGGCATCGCGCATCCCGCATTTCTTCACGACGCTGCTGGCCACGCTGATCGCTCATGGCACCAATCTGGGTATTGCCACCATGGCCCATAGTGTTGAAGGCATCACGGCGGATATGCTTCAGGACATGTCGCAAGGGTGCTTGCGAGAGGACACACTCAATGCCGCTAACACCATTTTGGTGAACTATCACCATCAGCTACCGCTGAGCGCCGTGTGGGGCGACGGGACGGTGTCATCATCCGATGGCCAACGATTTGGGCTCCAAGCCAGTTCCTTACTTGGCTCGCTCTATCCACGCTATTTCGGCTATTACGATAAGGCCCTCACAGTCTACACCCATACGTCGGACCAACACAGTGTGTTTCACACCCAGGTAATTTCGTGCTCCGTACGCGAGGCGATATACGTCCTCGATGGGTTGCTCAACAACGATACCATCCTGCGGCCCACGGAGCATTTTGTCGACCAGCACGGCTTCACAGACCAACTCTTTGGACTCTGTCACCTGCTGGGTTTTACCTTGATGCCACGTCTCAATGTGAGCAAGCAAACGCTCTACAAGCTGGACCGGACTAAGTCCTACGGCGCTCTCGATGACGTCATCAATGGCACCATCGATACGGAGCTGATTCGGGAACAGTGGGATCAACTGGTGCGCGTCGTCGCCTCACTGCGCAATCGGACGGCACCCGCCCATGTGGTGTTGCGGCGCCTGGCCAGTAGTGCCCCGTCGGATCGTCTTGCCAAGGCCCTCACAGCCCTAGGCCGGGCGCTACGCAGTCTCTACCTCTTCCGCTACATCCATGAGGAGGACCTCCGTGCTCGGATGCAACTGCAAGTCAATCGGGGAGAGGGACGGCACCAGGTCGCCCGCCGCCTCTTTTTCGCCAATCAAGGGGCGTTTCAGACCGGCGATTACGAAGAGATCATGAACAAGGCGACGTGTCTGAGTTTGCTATCGAACGCGGCGTTGGTATGGAATACCGTGCAGATGTCGCGGATCATTGAGCAGTTGCGAGCCAGTGGTGAGACGATTACCAGTGCAGACCTCGCGCGGATTTCGCCGATGGCATTCTCGCATATCATCCCCAATGGGACCTATTTCACACAGCGAACTTCGGGAAAACATGATGGGAATCACCATGGGCACATGAGCCCTGACGGGGTGGCTATCGTCTCAGACATGTGATGCTGGGGAGACGGGATCAAAACGCTTACCGTACATTTTCCGGTAATAACGCCTGGAGCCCCTTCTTGGTGCAATTGTCGGGCGTGGCATCGCCACTTTCCTCGAAGCGTCCGAAGGGGAAGACCGCGACCGCCTGCGCCAGGGAGAGCTCCGCATCGTTGTACGTCCAGGTGGCGCGCAGGTCCTGCAGCCCCTTCTCGTGTGCGAGCTGCAGCAAGCCGGCGTACTTCACGAAGGGCCGCCCCTGGATCATGACGATATACTGCGGGGGGACGTGCGAGACCGGCACCGTGCCGGTCTC
>DASQFV010000133.1:0-12335 GCA_035632975.1 Nitrospiraceae bacterium | reverse complement strand
CCTTAATTTTCCCCGTGATAGGACGTATCTACGGTTTTATGAAGCGAAGAAGCGTCATGCGGGGTAGTTGATTTTTAGAAAGCCCAGCCTGGAAAGGCGGGGTTCTTTACTCACCGGCGCGCTATTGCTCTCTCACATCCTTCCAGCGGAGCCATCCTTGCCTGCGAGTCGAGAAGCCATGGCGACCGTGGCCTAAGGGAAAATGTTTTTTTAAGCATGGGCGTGCAATTCTGATATCGATATCACCAGCAAAGGACAAACCATGGCATCAGCAAATCGTTACCTGCCATCCTGGGAGGGTTTTTGGAGTACTCTGAGCGGAACCTCTGGGGAAATCTTTTGGGATGCCGATCCTGCTCATGCGGCCCAACAAGATTTGGTGCTGTTCCAAGGCCATGCCGACCCACAGCTCCCGCTGATTGATTTGGGGTGTGGCAACGGAACGCAAACGCGCTTTCTCGCGGATCATTTTGCAAAGGTGATCGGCACTGAAATTTCGCCCACAGCGGTTGAAATTTCCCAAACGAATAATGCTGCTCCCAACATCTCGTACCGTATTCTCGATGTGCTTTGTCCTCCTGATGCCCAAACCCTCCACAATGAAATTGGTGATGCTAATCTCTACATGCGGACGGTGTTGCATCAACTGTCGCCCGCGGATCATGCGACGGCGATACAGAGTATCGAACTTCTACTTGGGATGAAAGGAATATTGTATCTGATCGAACTTTCATCGGGTGCTGAACCCTACTTTGCCCAACTGATTAAACAGTATGGACCGCCACCCGGGCTTGCACGGGTCTTCCAGCATGATATTACCCCAGGCATGTTGAATGAAAATAACTTAGGAGCGCTGTTTCCACCGGATCGGTTTACGCTACTTCGTACCGGCAAGAGTCGTATTCACACCGTGCATACTCTCCCGACGGGTGAAGTCGCGAAAGTACCGGCATTCTACGCCATCCTTCGGCGACGGCCAGGCTCGGGATGAACAGTCTATGCCATATGTCGGTTGGGTAGGCGATGTGAATACGAACCCACAGCCACGCCGGGACTGCCACAGGAGGGAGATTATGAGATCGGAGACGAAGCCATTCAACTCAGTCGCACTCGACTTGTTACAACGGAAGAATCAGATCGCGTGCCGGCACTGTTATGACACTGTCATCGGTGGAACGGGTCGGACCGTGCTGGACGACAGCGGGACTTTAGCGATCACGGCCTGGACCTGCGCAAGGTGCGGCGGAGTCATCGAAGAGATCCGCATCATGGTGCAAGGCAGAAAGGCGCAGCCACGTCCGATTCGGTATGCCGTGGCGCCACCGCACTCGACTGGACGACCAGCGGCGGTTGCGCAACGCGCCATCAGGAATTGAAACGGAACGGTGGCGTTGGTCGGCGTCGGCGGTGGGGTGTGAAAATGGCGCTCAGCCCATCGAATAAATCGACTGCACATGCCGGAGGCATGAACCGACCGACCGGACGGTTGACACCAGACCGGCCGGACGGTATTCTTCACCAATGAAAATGACAACCCCGAAGTTACAGGACATGCTGCTCGACGCCACGGAAGCGGTGGTCGCCCGCCAGGGCATCGCGAACCTGACGCTCGACGCCGTCGCCGCCGAGGCGCGCATGAGCAAAGGCGGCCTGCTGCATTACTTCCCGTCGAAGGACCGGCTCGTCGAAGCGCTGGTCATCCGCACAGCCGATGGCTGGCGATCTTGTTACACAGAAGCGTACGAGCGCACACCGGAAGGGCCTGGACGCATGGCGCGCGCGCTCTTGGATCACTGCCTTTCAGACGCCAAGTGCTGGACGGAGGAACTGCGCCGCAGTTCCTCCGCAGTATTTGCGGCGCTTGCTCAGAATCCCGCGTTGATCCAACCCATGCGAGCGGTCTACGCCGACCTCCACCGGCGCATCGCGAAGGATGGCCTGCCGCCTGGTGTCGCCGAAGCGGTTGCCGCTGCGATCGATGGACTCTGGCTCGACTGGGTGCTGGGAATCGTTCCACTCGAACAGGTCCGCGTCGTTCGGGTGCGCCGCGCGCTCGAGGATATGCTCGCCCGCGCGACACAGGATCGCCGTTCACCCAGGGCCAATGGTGCTTCAAGGAAGCGTTCGAAAGGGCGTCGCGTATGAATCGTCGTAGTTGGATCGGATCTTTTCTACTGCTCGTCACGGTTATCTCGGTCGGCGTCGGCCTGGCAGCGTGGAAGTATACGTCCCTACAGGAAACCGTGGCGGCTTCCGCGAACCAGCCTGAGCCGATGGAGTCGGTGACGGTCGCTCTCGCGAAAGAGGTTGAGCATCGCCAAACCGCCACGTCCATCGGGACGGTTCTGGCGCTGCGGTCGATCACCTTGCGCAACGAACTCCCCGGCACTGTCCGTCATGTCAGTCTCACACCCGGGCAAGTCGTCGACCCGGGCATGGTGCTCGTCGCGCTCGACGTGTCCGTCGAGGAGGCTGAGCTGAAAGCGCAGGAAGCGCAGGCCGCCCTCGCGCGGGCGGTGCTCGACCGCAGGAATAACTTGAGTCTTGACCGTGCCACGACCCAGGAGGAAGTGGATCGTGCGCGCGCAGACCGCGATATCGCGCTGGCTCAGATCGCGCGTACCAAGGCAATCATCGCCCGCAAGACCATTCGGGCGCCGTTCCGAGCGCGAGTAGGCATGGCGGACTTGCACCCTGGCCAGTATCTGAACGAGGGCACGGAACTCACAACGCTGCAGGGTATTGACGACGCAGTGCATGTAGACTTCACGGTCGCGCAGCAGGTCGCCGCGGGCCTGCGGAAAGGCGACACCGTCGACATATCCGCCGGCGGCCAATCATCCCCGATCGCAGCTAAAATCGTCGCGGTGGACGCGCGTATCGACTCCACGACACGCAATGCCATGGTGCGCGCGAGGATCGAAGGCGCTGCCAACGCGCCATCGCCCGGCGCCTCGGTGCGCGTCCGGGTTCCGATCGGCCTGCTACGCAAGGCCGTCGCTGTCCCAGCGAGCGCAATGCGAAAGGGTCCGGGCGGCGATCAGGTGTTCGTCATCGAGTTGGACAAGAGTGGTAAAACCCGTGCGCACGTGAGGCAGGTCGAGAGTGGCGCGATGCTCGGCGACGAGGTCGTGATTCACGCAGGGCTGTCCGCCGGCGAACGAGTGGCTGTCTCGGGGTCGTTCAAACTGCGAGAGGCAGCGCTCGTCGCGATCGCCGGCAGCCCCGAGGATGGGAGCGGATCGGATAAGGTGATCGCCGGCGAACGCTGAGGGAGCCGGATCGATAGGAGAAGGACATCCGCATGCGTTCGTTCACCGACATCTTCATCAAGCACCCGGTGCTGGCGGTCGTTGTGAATCTCGTGATCGTGCTCGCGGGGTGGAGGGCGCTGACGACCCTGCCGTTGCAGCAGTACCCGAAGATCGAGAGTTCATCCGTGATCATCACGACGGTCTACTACGGCGCCAGCGCCGAAACCGTCCGCGGCTTTCTCAGTACGCCGATCGAGCGGGTCGTCTCTGCGATCGGCGGTGTCGACTATGTGGAGTCGACCAGCCGCGCCGGTGTCAGCACCGTCACGGTTCACTTGAAGCTGAACCACAGCAGCACGGCGGCCCTGGCCGAGGTCACAGCGCGGCTCCAACAGGTACGATCCGAGCTGCCGGCGGAAGCCGAGCCGCCGGCGATCGAAGTGCAACGCGCCGATCGTCCATACGCGTCATTCTATCTCAGCTTCACCTCCACGGAGCGCAGCGTACCGGCCGTCACGGATTGGCTGTTGCGCACGCTGCAGCCCCAACTCTCGACGTTGCCCGGTGTCCAGCGGGTCACCTTCGAGGGCGGCCGCCAGGTCGCCATGCGAGTCTGGATCGACCCTGATCGTCTCGCCGCGCTCAACCTCTCGCCCGGAGACGTGCAGGCAGCCCTCAAGCGTAACAACTTCCTGGCGGCCGTCGGTCGAACGAAAGGCAACCTGGTTCAGATCAACTTGCTGGCGAATACCGACCTGCGCTCTGCCGGAGAGTTCGAAAACCTGATCGTCGCCGACAGGGGAGGTGCGATCGTGCGGCTGAGAGACGTGGCCCAGGTCGAGCATGGAGCCGAAGAGGCCGACATGGTCGCCAAGTACAACGGGAAAGAGGGTGTCTACCTTGGGATCTGGGCGCTGATCGGTTCGAACGAGATCGAGGTCGCGCACCGGTTGCGCGACGAGATGGAGCGTATTCGGCCGACGCTGCCGAAAGACATCGACATGCAGCTCGTCTGGGACGGCACGATGTTCATGCGGAATGCGCTGACAGAGATCAGCAAGACGTTATCGGAGACAATCCTGATCGTTGCGTTGGTCGTGTTTCTCTTCATGGGCTCGGTGCGCACCGCGCTGGTGCCGCTCGTCGCGATGCCGGTTTCGTTGGTCGGAGCGGCGACGTTCATGTTTGCGTTCGGCTTCAGCCTCAATCTCTTGACGCTGCTCGCGATCGTGCTCTCGGTGGGGTTGGTCGTTGACGACGCGATCGTTGTCGTTGAGAACGTCGAGCGGCACGTGCGCCTGGGCAAGTCTCGGATCGAGGCGGCGCTGGCCGGTGCGCGCGAGCTGATCGGTCCGATCATCGCCATGACGATCACGCTGGCCGCGGTCTACACGCCGATCGGCTTCCAGGGCGGCTTGACCGGCTCGCTGTTCCTGGAGTTCGCGATGACGCTTGCCGTGGCGGTGGTCTTATCGGGGATCGTGGCGGTGACGTTGTCGCCGGTCATGAGTTCGCGATTCGTGCACCCGCAGGGCGAGGAAGGCCGGCTGACTGCCTTCGTCAACCGAAGGTTCGAAGAGGTGCGTCGTGTTTACGCCTGGCTGCTCGACCGTGCGCTGGAAATGCGCTGGGCGGTCGTGGTGGCCTCATTGCTTATCATGATCGCGGTGTGGCCGTTGTACATGTTTTCGCGGCAAGAACTCGCTCCCGTTGAGGATCAAAGCCACATCAGCTTGTTTTTCGAAGCATCACCGGACTCCACAGTGGCCGCCACCAACCGCGAGCATTTGCAGATTGTAAAGACCATCACGTCCTTTCCCGAGACGGAATTCACGTGGTCGCTGACGGCGGCATGGGGCGGATTTGGAGGTTTGGTCGCGAAGGACTGGCACGGACGGACACGGTCGACCGAGGAGATGTATGGTGAGGTGTTTGGCGCGGTGTCGCAGGTGCCCGGCCTACGCGTGTTCCCGCGCTTGGACCCGCCGCTGCCCACCCCCGGCCAGTACGACGTCGAACTCGTGCTGCAGAGCGATGTGCCGCCCGAGCAGATGCTCGAAACGGTCGGCGCCGTGCTCGGCGCCGGTTGGCAAAGCGGCAAGTTCTTGTATGTGGACACCGATCTCAAGATCGACCTCCCAGAGGCGCGCGTGGTGCTTGACCGTGAGCGTCTCGCCGACTTAGGGCTCGACCTGGCGGGGGTCGGCCGCGAACTCGGAACACTCCTCGGCGGCGCGTATGTCAACCGGTTCAACTATTTCGACCGCAGCTACAAAGTCATTCCGCAGATCGGCGACAAAGACCGTGCGACGGTCGATCCGCTCCTCGATCTCAAGATCAAGACCCCGGGCGGCCAGCTTGTGCCGGTCTCGACGTTCACGCACATCGAAACGAGCACCGCACCGCGCGCTCTGAACCGCTTCCAGCAGCGCAACGCGGTACGAATCTTCGGCGGCGTCAAGCCGGGCGTCACCAAGGAGGAAGGGCTGCGTGTCCTCGAAGCCGCAGCCGCCGCAGCGAGCGGATCCGGAGTCGCCATCGACTACGCGGGCGAGTCACGGCAGATCCGTCACGAGGGATCTGCGCTCATCGTCACGCTCGGGTTCGCGGTCGTGCTCATCTATCTCGTGCTTGCGGCGCAGTTCCAGAGCTTTCGTGATCCGCTGATCGTCCTTGTCGGCTCGGTACCGCTCGCGATTTCCGGCGCGCTGATCTTCAGTTTCCTGGACCTGACCACGATCAACATCTACTCCCAGGTCGGGCTGATTACGCTGGTAGGACTGATCGCGAAGAACGGCATCCTCATCGTGGAATTCGCCAATACGCTGCAGGCTCGCGGTCTCTCGAAGGCCGCCGCGTTGCGCGAGGCGTCGTTGACCCGACTGCGACCGGTGCTGATGACGTCGGCGGCCACCGTCTTCGGGCACCTCCCTCTGGTGCTGGCTTCGGGACCGGGAGCGGCTGCCCGCAACAGCATCGGCATGGTGCTGGTCACCGGCATGACCGTGGGCACGGTATTCACGCTCTTCGTCGTTCCGGTCTTTTACTCGTTGATCGCGGCGCGGCACCAGCCGAGCCCGTCGCACGAGGAAAGTGAGCGCAACGAGCTGCTGACAGAAGGGCACGGTCGGACGCTTGAGCAGACACTATCCGCTGGTTGAACGGCTGACCGTGGTCGCCGTTCAGGCCGGTAAGCTATGCGAGCATTTACGATCGCCGGCTTTGTGTTAAGAAAGAAATCCTGACAGCCCACCCCGCGGTCCATTCGTTCAGCTCCAGCCGGTGATTCGGCGTGTGCCGGGATATCGGCGGAAAACCATCGTCAGTTAGAGTGTCTACATTACGGACATCGAAATATATCACTCAATAACAATGTGTTACGAAGCTGAACTCGCTCTTGACTGCTGGAATGCCCCTTGCCATTCCATACGTGCGAGGTAGAGAATCCATGCTGAAAATTACGACACTCACGAATGCAGAATCGACAGTCCTCAGGCTTGAGGGACGTTTGGCGGGACCTTGGGTGCAGGAGCTGGAACGGTGTTGGGACTCTACCGTCGGCACGACGACAAACCACCCTCTGTCTGTAGACCTGTCAGCCGTGACCTATGTTGATTCAGATGGGAAGAATCTGCTGAAGAAGATTCATCAGCAGGGAGCCAAGCTCGTCGCCTCCGGCTGTCTTACACGCTGTATCGTGAATGAGATTGTGGACGTTGCTCGAAGGGGTGAACGTACGCAGTGACCGAATGATTCTCGAAGGACGATTGATGGCACACATGACGACATGGAATCGAGTAAACAGACTCATGTTCAGTCTGCTCGGTTTTCTGCTGATTCTCGGCCTTACCGGACTGCCCGGCTGCAAAAAGGAGGCGGCTTCTACTCCGGCGCCTCCCGTCCCGGAGGTGCCGGTGGTCACGGTGTCGTCTGGCACGATGCCGGATGAACCGGAGTTCATCGGTCAGACCGAAGCGTCGCGCCCGGTCGAAATCCGCTCCCAGGTGACAGGTATCCTCAAAGAGCGGTTTTTTGCTGAGGGGCGCGACGTGAAGCGAGGCGACCGGCTGTATCGAATCGATCCGATCCCGTTCAAAGCGGCCATGAGCAGCGCCAATGCCAGGGTGGCGCAAGCAGAGGCAAGGCTGATGCAAGCCAAGCAAAATTCTGCTCGCGTGAAACCGCTGCTGGCTGAACAGGCGGTCAGCCAAAAAGATGTGGACGATGCGGTGGCGGAGGAATTGGCTGCCAAGGCAGCGTTGGAGGGAGCCAAGGGCGATCAGGTGAAGGACAAGTTCGATCTCGACAACACGCTCATCACTGCGCCGATCAGCGGTCGGATCGAGCGGAGTCGGTTCTACGAAGGGCGCCTCATCTCCGCGCAGACCGATTTGCTGACCACGATCCACCAATTAGACCCCATGTATGTGAACGCAAGCGCCCCGGAAACGTTCGTCCTCAAACGCTTCAGGGATCGCGCGACTCATCGGATCCAAGGCGCGACACTCTACGAACTGCGCGGTGTCATCACATTTACGGACGGCAGCACCTATGCCCATGAAGGCAAATTTGATTTGCTCGAAGTCGGCGTGCGTTCGGCCACCGGTACCAGAGACTTTCGCGTGATCTTCCCTAATCCGGATAGCGTCCTGTTCCCAGGACAGTTCGTGAAAGTCCGCATTTTGGGCGCCGTGAGAACCGGCGTCATCCTGGTCCCACAGAGCGCCGTTCAGCAGGGGCCCAAGGGACCCATCGTCTTTGTCGTCGGGGCTGACAATAAGGTGGAGATCCGCCCTGTTCGGGCCACGTCCTGGCGCGGCAGTCAGTGGTCCATCGAAGACGGGTTACGCGAGGGGGAGCGAGTGATCATCGCGGGATTTCACATGATCGCGCCGGGCGCGCCGGTGAAAACCGTTCCGTATCAGCCAGCCGACTCAGTCGCTTCCGGCCAGCCGGCAGAGGCGAAGCCGGAGCAGGCAAAATGATCCCGCACTTTTTTATCGATCGCCCGATCTTCGCGTCGGTCCTGTCCATCGTGATTGTCGTCCTGGGGTTGGTCGCCTTACAAGGCCTGCCCATCGCCCAGTTTCCGGAAATCACGCCGCCCGTCGTCCAGATCGAGGCCGACTATCCAGGCGCGAGCGCGGAAGTGATCGCAAATTCAGTCGCGCGCCCGATCGAAGTGCAGCTTCCCGGCATCGACAACCTTCTCTACTACGACTCCACCAGCACCAATGACGGGCACATGACCATCAAGCTCACGTTCGAGATTGGAACGAATGTGGACATCGCGCAGGTACAGACCCAGAACCGCCAGAAGCTGGCGGAGCCCCAGTTGCCGCCCGAAGTCGTCCGCCAAGGCATCTCGGTCAAGAAAGTGTCGCCGGACCTGCTGGCGGTCGTCGCGCTTAGTTCCAGCGACCCCACGAAAGATACCGTCTTTATCTCCAACTACGCGCTCCTCAACGTGATCGATAATCTCAAACGAATACGTGGCGTCGGAGACGCGATAGTCTTCGGAGGACAGAATTACTCGATGCGCCTGATACTGGACCCGACCAGGATGGCGCAACTCAGCCTCACGCCCACCGACATTGCCAGTGTTGTCCGTGAACAAAATCGGGACTTTCCAGCTGGGACGATCGGGCGAGAACCGGCGCCAAGAGGCACCGAACTGACGATTCCAGTGATCACACAAGGCCGTCTCACGGACGTGAAGGATTTCGAGGAGATGATCGTCCGGGCGCTTCCCGACGGGTCGATGATCCGCTTGAAAGATGTAGCCAAGATCGAGCTGGGCGCTCAATCCTATAGTCTCGAGGGCCGGTGGAACGGCAAACCCAATGTGTTTCTCTTGACCTTCCTGTCGCCGGGCGCCAATGCCCTCGATACGGTGAAGCGAGTCAGGAAGGAAATGGACGCGGTATCGAAGAGCTTCCCACAGGGGGTCTCCTACGATATTCCGTACGATACGACCAAATTTATCGAAGTGTCCATCCAAGAAGTGGTCAAGACTCTGGCAGAAGCAATGGTCCTGGTCATACTCGTCGTCTATCTATTCCTCCAAAGCTGGCGCGCGACCCTGATCCCGGGTGTAGCTGTGCCGGTCTCCCTCATCGGTACCTTTGCCGGCATGCAGGCACTCGGCTTTTCGATCAATACCCTCACCCTCTTTGGGATGGTCCTTGCCATCGGGATGGTGGTCGACGATGCCATCGTGGTGGTGGAGAATGTCGAGCGCCACATCAGAGAGGGACTGTCGCCGAAGGATGCCGCCAAGAAGGCAATGGATGAGGTGACTGGACCGGTGATCGCGATCGTACTTGTTCTTTGCGCCGTATTCGTGCCGGTGGGTTTCTTGGGTGGCATCACGGGCGAGCTGTACAAGCAATTTGCCATCACCATCGCCATCTCCGTCATCATCTCCGGGATAGTTGCCCTCACGCTGAGTCCAGCCCTCTGTTCCCTGGTGCTGAAACCGGGCCACAGCCAGCATAGAGGTTTTTTCGGTGTCTTCAATCGAATCTTCGGTTGGACGCAGGATCGCTATACGACCGTTGTAGGGATGATCCTCAACCGCTCGGTCTTATCCTTGGTGCTCTTTGGCATCATCGGCCTCTTCGCCGTCGGGTTATTCAAGGCGATTCCCTCCAGTTTCTTGCCGGAAGAAGATCAGGGCTACTTCATCACGATCGTCCAGTTGCCGGACGGTGCGTCCAAGCAACGGACCGATGCAGTGCTGAGTAAAATTGAAAACTACTTTCTCTCAGTTCCCTCGATCCATTCGACCGATGCGTTGACCGGCCAGAATTTCGTATTTGGGACCAGAGGGCCGAACTCGGCGACGATGTTTCTGCCCTTGCATCACTGGGACGAGCGCCAGGGACCGCAGAACCACGTGAAGGCCTTGATCGGCGCCGCGTATGGAGAGTTCGCGAAAATTCCAGAGGCGCTGATTTTGGCCTTTAACGCCCCGGCCATCCGAGGACTCGGCGCCACGGGCGGGTTTTCCCTCCAGCTTCAAGATCCGAGCAGTGGGGATTTCAACAAGTTCTCCGGCGTGGCTCAAGAGTTTCTCGCCAAAGCCAGACAGCACCCGGCGATTGGGGCGATCGGCTCCAGCTTTCGCGTGAGCGCGCCACGCATCTTTGCGCATGTGGACCGAGAACGAGCCAAATCGTTGGGAGTGCCGATCTCCGAAGTGTTCGACACGCTGCAGGCCTATTTCGGCAATCTCTACATCAATGACTTCCTCAAATTTGGCCGTGTCTATCGGGTGCAGACGGAAGCCGAGACACAATTTCGATCCTCGCCCGAGGACGTCGCCAAGATCTACGTGCGTGCCGTAAATGGACAGAGATCCACTATGATTCCACTCGATACAGTGGTGACGACGGAATTCACCAGTGGACCGGATCCGGTCACCCACTTCAACGGATATAACACGGCCCTAGTCTTGGGAGCAGCGGCTCCGGGATACAGTTCCGGGCAGGTGCTCGATGCGCTGAATCAGGTAGCCAAGGAGGTGTTGGTGCCTCAAGGATATGGGATCGATTGGAGCGGGATCTCCTACCAGGAACGCATGGTCGGGCAGCAATCGCTTTTTGTCTTTGGCTTCGGTCTGCTGATGGTGTTTCTTGTGCTGGCCGCGCAGTATGAGAGTTGGGCTGTGCCCTTTGCCGTGCTTCTTGCCGTGCCCTTTGGTGTGTTCGGAGCCTTGTCTGCCGTATGGGTGATGGGGATGTCCAACGACATCTACTTCCAAATCGGATTGGTCACGCTGATCGGACTTTCTGCCAAAAACGCCATTCTGATCGTTGAGTTTGCGAACAAACGATATGCAGCCGGACACTCCCTGTTCGATGCCGCAATGGAAGCCGCCAAGATTCGGTTCCGGCCGATCGTGATGACCTCCATGGCCTTTATTCTGGGCGTCGTGCCATTAGTCCTCGCTAGCGGCGCGGGCGCAGCCAGCCGTAACTCCATCGGTACCGGCGTGTTCGGTGGCATGCTTGCCGCTACCTTCTTGGCCATCTTCTTCGTGCCGCTCTTTTTTGTGCTGGTTCGGAAATTGAGCCGGGGTGGTGTTGGTCAAGCGGCTCACCGCCCTGGGGCAAGCTCAATTCCGTTAGGAATAGAAGGAGGAGAGTGACATGCGCAGCCTTATCCTTGCAGTCTTTTCGTTGCTCCTGCTCGCGTGCGCGATGGGGCCCGACTATTCACGTCCCGACATTCCCACCTCCGACTCCTTTCGCATGGCTGAAGAACCGAAAGATTTGCCTTCCCTGGCGAATATGCCGTGGTGGGAACTCTACCGGGACGAAGAACTGCAGCGGTTGATCCATATCGCACTCGAAGAGAACAAAGATCTCAAACAAACGGTCGCAAGTATCGAAGAATTCCAGGCACGCCTCTCCACAGCTCGAATGGACTTTGTTCCTCAACTCAGCGCAACGGGCAATTTTCCCGTCGCTCGCCTGGGCGGCGTGAGGTTCCCCGGATTTCCCAGTTCCTTTAACCATTATGTGCAAGGATCCCTGTCCTGGGAACTGGATATCTGGGGGCGAATCCGCAGGGCGAATGAGGCGGGCTTGGCGGATCTTTTGGCTCGGGAGGAGAACCGACGAGCCGTCACTCTTCAGATCGTGGGGGGTGTGGCGCAAGCATATTTCGATCTTCGGCAATTCGACATGCAGTTGGAGATCGCCACGCGCACATTATCGGCATGGGAGGAGTCGGTGAGAATCGGTCATGCACGGCTCCGGCAGGGACTGATCAACAAGCTGGATGTCGACCAATTTGAGGCGGAGAGGGAGAATGCCGTCGCTCGCATTGCGGAGCTGAAGCGGCATATGATTCAGAAAGAAAACGAGCTCAGCGTGCTGCTGGGGAGGAATCCCAGTCAAATCGCCAGGGGGCGATCGCTTACCGAACAAATGATGCCGCCTGTGGTGCCCGCCGGTCTTCCCTCAGAACTGCTCCAACGCCGTCCAGATGTCGTGCAGGCGGAGCAACAATTGGTTGCAGCCACCGCCAGGATCGGGATGACGAAAGCCGAACGGTTTCCCAAACTGTCGCTCA
>DASQFV010000132.1:0-8750 GCA_035632975.1 Nitrospiraceae bacterium | reverse complement strand
CCGACCGTCCTTCGCCGTGACCTGGCCTGTGTAGTACCACCATTCGGTGCGAAACTCCTCATGCGCCCCGTGGTCGCGCGGGAAGGCATATCGATAACCTTCCGTGGCGAAGCGGAATTCCTGTGCGGTATCGGCTGCGAGCCCCGGCACGACGATCAGCAGACTGCTCCACAGGAACAGTATGTGTCGAAGCTGACGCAACAATTCATACATGGGAATGGAGGTTCCGTAAGGTACGGGAGTCGCCGCGAGCGCTTATACCATGCTTCGACTGCCGGCACAAATCTCCTGTGTTGATACGGGTTTTCGTCAATTCGATGGGTGAAAGCTGCCCTTCTCACGCCGTTGACAACTTTGTCGACCATCAGCTATCGTGAGCCCTATGCAGACCGATCACGGGCGAGAGCACCACGAACGAGACCAGCCTGACAGCGTCATGCCGTTTCCCATTCCCGCGAGGATTCCGGTGTTTCCGCTTCCAAATCTCGTGCTGTTCCCCAAGACCTATCTCCCCCTGCATATCTTTGAGCCGCGCTACCGCGCCATGGTCTCGGATGCGGCGATGAGCGGGCAGTGCATCGGCATGGCCCTGCTCAAGGACGGATGGGAAACGGACTATTATGGCCATCCACCCGTGTTCTCGATGGGCTGTGTCGGTCGATTGGCAAACGTGCAGCCACTGGCCGATGGTCGATCCAACATCCTGCTGCAAGGGCTGGAACGGTTTGAGATTGAACGCGAGTGGTACGACAAGGCCTATCGTGAGGCCACGATTTCTATCACTGTTCGGGGCACAGAGGCGTCGCTGGATACCACGGTGCGCCGGCGCCTGTTCACGATCTTGGAGTCCTATCTCAAGTCCCGCGATGACGTGCCCACATGGCAGGAGCTTTTTCGGGAAGAAGCTAGCGATGAGATTGTCGTCAATACCCTGTCCACTTATTTGGAGTGTACGCCCTTGGAAAAGCAGTTTCTGTTGGAGGCCGACAGTCTCCACCGACAAGCCCGCCGTCTCAGTGACCTCATCGAGTTCATGATGCATGATCAATCTGGGGCGAAGGGCCGAGGTTGATGGATCGCGCAATCGCTATCCAGGTGTCTCGGCTCACGAAAACCTATGATGGCCATACGGCCGTCTCCGATCTGTCGTTTCAGGTCTATTCAGGCGAGATTTTCGGTCTGCTGGGGCCGAACGGGGCGGGGAAAAGCACCACGCTCCGTACACTGATCACGCTGCTCACGCCGACGTCAGGCACGGCCAGCGTATTGGGCCACGACACGGTGCGCGAGGCGGATGTCGTCAGGCAACTCATCGGCTACGTGCCTCAAGAACGGGCCATCGATCGCTTTCTCACCGGTCGGGAACATCTCGAACTCCTCGGCGCACTGTACCACTTGCCCAAGGCCGAAGCTGCGAAACGCATCGCCGAGTTGCTGAAGCTCGTGGAACTGGAAGAGCCTGCCGATCGCCCGGCGAAAACGTACTCCGGGGGGATGAAGCGGAAGCTCGATATTGCGTGCGGTCTCTTGCCCGACCCTAAGATATTGTTCCTCGACGAGCCGACGTTGGGCCTGGATGTGCAGAGCCGGCTCCGAATTTGGGACTACGTGCGGATGTTGAAGGCGCGCGGCATGACGATCGTGATGACGACGAATTATTTGGATGAAGCGGACCAGCTCTGCGATCGGTTGGCCATCATCGACGGGGGAAAGATCAAGACGCTTGGATCGCCGGCTGAGCTGAAGATCGGGCTGGGCGGCGATATCGTGTCGTTGACCTTGAAGGACCAGAGTAAGATCCCTACGTTGGTGTCAGCGTTGACGGGACAACCGGCGATGCGAGCGGTCAAGGCGACGCCGACCGGGCTGGATATCCGGGTCGAGTCGCCCGAGAAGGCCCTACCCGCGATCCTCGAGTCCGCTAATCGATTGGATTGTGTACTGGAGTTTATTGATTACCACCGGCCGCGGCTGGACGATGTGTTCATCGCCCATACGGGGCGATCGATAAAAGACGAATTGCCGAAAGAGAGTGTTGAATGATGATGGGTATCGTGTCTGAATACTCAGCACTCAGCACTCAGCACTCGTAACTGGAGCGAAGCGGATGCAAGAGTACTGGCAGGAAATTCATGCCTTGACGATGCGGTGGGTTCGGCGGCTCAGCCGTGAGAAATTCAGCATGTTGTTCACGCTCGTGCAGCCGATGCTGTTCTGGCTGATCTTCTTCGGCAACCTGTTCCAGCGGGCCGCGGATGTGCAAGTGACGCAGGCCCCGGATTACATCAGCTTTCTGACTGCCGGCGTGGTCGTCATGACGGTGCTCAACAATGGACTCGCCGGGGGTGTCGATCTGCTGTTCGACAAGGAGAATGGTTTTCTGGAGCGGTTGATGACCACGCCGATCCATCGTAGTTCCGTGATCCTGAGCCGCTTCATCTTCGTCATGACGATTACCTCGCTCCAAGTGCTCGTGATCCTTGGGGTGGCCTTTCTGTTCGGCGTCCAGCCGGCGACGGGGCTTCCTGGTATCGCCGCGATCCTGATGATTGGAATGCTCTTTGGCGTCGGTCTCACGGCGATTTCCATGGCGATGGCCTTTTCCGTGAAAAGTCACGGCGACTTCTTTTCGGTCCTGGGATTCCTTTCGCTCCCGATGATTTTCTTGAGCTCGGCCTTGGTGCCCTTGGCAGGGATGCCTGCGTGGATGGGGTTCCTGGCACGCTTCAATCCGATGACCTGGGCGATCGACGCGGTGCGGCCGTTGATCCTGTCTGGCTGGACTGAGGCCTTACCCCATGTCGGGATGGTAGTAGTCGTCATGGTGATTTTTGACGCCCTCTGTCTCTACGGGAGCGCCAAAGTGTTTCGTCGGGCGATGGGCTGATGAGCAGGCTTTTCGGGAGTCCCACCATGCTGATAAACGAGAGTCAAATCCGGGCCCTGATCCGACTGCTGGCCGATGAGGACGAGAGGATCGTCCAGACCATCAGCGGTAAACTCATCGACATCGGCCCCTCGGCGGTTCCCCTGCTTCAAGAAGCGGAAATCGAACAGCCGGAAATGGCTGACCGTCTTGTCTCGGTGCTCGAGGAAATCCGCGGTGGGAATCTGGAGGATGAACTCACGCAGCTGGCGGCGCTGCCGGATGGCCCGATGGATCTCGAACAGGGTGCCTTTCTGATCGCCCGGTATGCCTATCCTTCCCTGACGGTCACCTCGTATACGAGACAGCTCGATGATATGGCGCAGGAAGTGCAGGATCGGATCGGTCCGCGAGCCTCGGGGGAGGAAACGATCAAGACGTTGAACCGGTACCTCTTTACGGAGCAGGGCTTCAAAGGCAACACGAAGAATTATTATGAGTTGGAGAATAGTTACCTCAACTGCGTGATCGACCGAAGAACGGGTATTCCGATCAGCCTATCGACAGTGTACCTCCTTGTCGGGAAGCGGCTGGGTCTTCCGGTTCAGGGGATCGGGATGCCGGGTCATTTCTTAGTGAAGTACGAATCGGATCGCTATAAGGTTTTCGTCGATTGTTTCAACGGGGGGGCATTGCTGACCGAGAAGAATTGCCAGCGGTTTCTCACAGAAGCAGGCTATGGATTTGACGAGAAGTATTTGCAGCAGAGTCCGGTGCGCGCGATTCTCTCCCGCATGATCAAGAACCTCTTGGCCATCTATGCCAAAATCGACGATCCCCTCAAGAAGGCCCGCCTGACGAAATTCATTGAGATTCTAGGGTGCGATAACCGCGAAGGCGGACTCTAAAACATACGAGACTCGCGAGAAAAGCGGGATGGGTCTGAAGTTTCATCAACTTCGCAGGATGCTCAAAAAGGCCGTCCAGCAAGGCCGCAGCCGATGAAAGCACCGGAGGCGTAGCGCTTCTCACCCGCCCACCCCAAGCTGCCAAGACAGCTTGTTCTCCGAGTGGGCTACGTTGAGGATGCTTTCGAGGAGAGAACGCAGCTGGCGGGCTTTTTCAGCATCCTGCTAAAGTTTGATTGTCATCAAGTCCCGCCCCACCACTATCTTTCCCCCGAACGCTTCCCCTGCCTGTTCCCTCACATTGTATCGTTCGGTGACCGGATACAAATGCGACAGCACGAGCCGACCGACGCCAGCCTCTCTAGCCACCTGCCCACATTGACCGGCATGCAGATGGACCGGGCTCGGCCGATTAGCCGGGAAGGAACAGTCCAGCACTGCGAGATCGACGTCTCCACAGAGACGCACGAGGTTGTCACAGTATTGCGAATCGCCGGAATAGGCCAGGACTTTCCCGCCATATTCGATTCGATACCCCAGGCAATGGAGGTTCTGCGTGTGGGTCACAGTTCGGGGAATCACCGTCGTGTTTCCGATCGCAAACGCCCGATCAGCCACTTCTTTGAAATGAACCGCGAACGGCGCGCGCGTAAAGCCGGGTAAGGTGGCGAAGAGGGTTCGGAAGAGTCGCTTCGTGCCATGAGGGCCGATCACCGTGAGCGGCGGCCGCTTTCCTCCTTGGTATTTCGTAAAGATCATCGCATCGAAGAAGTAGGTGATGAAGTCGGAAAAGTGATCGGCGTGGTAGTGGGAGAAGAGAATGTGGGTGATCCGATGCCGGTTCACGCCGCATTTAAGTAAATTCGACAAGGTGCGTGGGCCAAAGTCCAACAGTATCGTATGGTCGGTGCGGACGAGATAGCCCGAGGCTGCTCGCGTGGGATGTACGTTCGTGCCGGAGCCGAGAATGGTTAAGCGCATAGGTCGGACGCCTCAGCCTTCTTGTTGGAAGCTATCTCGCAGACGAAGGAGCAGCGTACGGGCTACGTCGATGTCTTTCTGGTTCAGCGCCCGTTCGAAGAACGGTTTGATGAAGGCGATGTGTGCGGCAAACGTATCGCGAAACATCGTGTCCCCCTTCTCCGTCAATCGAATTTTGACGCAGCGGCGGTCGTCTTTCACGGGGTCCCGTCGAATGAGCCCCTTTGCCGCGAGCCGATCGAGGACGCCCGTCAAGGTACCCTTGGTAACCAACGTGTGGGCCGAGAGTTCGGAACAGGTTAATCCGTCCGTGTCACCCAGCGTCGCGATCACATCAAACTGTGAGGGCGTCAAGCGCAAGGACTTGATATGACGGCTCGCGGTCAGCTCGAAGGCCAGATAGGCCTCGACGAGCGGCCGCAACACTTTCAGATAGGGGTCATCCTTCAGATCCGGCAACTCCATAACGAAAGAATAGTCCGCACTAGAACGAATGGTCAAGTGAAGAAAGGGACGGAGCCTGATGATCTTCTGTGCTCGTACAACGCGCGGTCTCAGAAGACTCTCGTTGGACACGCGCAGTGGGAGATCATCTAGCCCGCCCTCAAGGGAGAAAATAGGCCGCGCGCAATTTGGGGATCGACCAGGCTACCCACGCCACGCTGGCGGAATTTTTCGGCATCCTGTTATGATACTCATTCCATGAGCACTCGTTCTGAATCGGGCCAGACCAATCTGATTGCCATTGCGGTCCTCGTCGGCGTCGTGATTGCCGGCGTCTGGGTGTGGAAGCGTCTGTCGTTCGATACCCAGGATTATGTGATCGATCAAGCCATTCCCATGGCATTCGTGGGGTTGGTGATCGCGGCGGGCCTGTGGCTGTTGGTCCGGGCGTTCAACCGCCGCAGGGCACAACGGCGTGAACGTGCGAAGTTATTGGCCGCGTTCGAACTGGCCACGGCGCAGGAGAAGAAGCTGGAAATCGCCTTTGCACTGATTGACGTGAATGGGTACCGGGCCGAAGGGTTGGACTCCGCGACCCCCGCGTTACGAGACCTCTTTACGACGACGTTGCAGCGGGCGTTGGGTGACAAGCAGCACCGAATTCGCGGGATGGCGGCCAGTTACCTTGGCGTCCTGAACGATAGAACCGTAATCCCCATTCTGCTGAAGGCGCTGGAAGATGACCACGCCTATGTACGTTCCAGCGCGGCGTTGGGATTGGGCCGGTTGCGCGCCACTGAGGCGAAGGAGAAACTGACGACTGTCATGGAGGAGGATTGGGATCAAACCGTCAGGAGCCGATCGAAGGAGGCGCTGGAGCGGATCAAGTAGTCTGGAGTACGGTGGGTTACGCCTCTTCGTTGACCCATTCAATGCAGGCGATTTCCGGTGTGCAATTCAACCGCAGGGGAAGAAACGACCATCCGAGCCCACGATTGACATAAAGCGGGCGCCCAGGCCCTCCGTGATGCCCATCGATCCGTCCATTGCATCCAGGCGGAAGCCAGAACGTCGGCACGCCGGGTATGCGCCACTGGCCTCCGTGGCTATGTCCGCAGAGGATCAGATCGACGGCGTGGTGGTCTTCCAACTGATCGAGGATGTTCGGCGCATGGGCCAGCAAAAGGATGAAGCGATCCTTTGCGCGCGGCGGCAGACAGCTTAAGTCGGCCCGGTGCAGCGAGGGATCGTCGACACCGACAATGGCGATCTCGCCAGAGTCCGTAGGAATGAAGGTGGTCTGATTGATCAAGAGAGTGATCTTGTGGCGATCGGCGAGTTCGCAATACTGGTCGATCGGCACGCCACTGTAGTGATCATGGTTGCCTAAAGTGACGAAGACCTGCGCAATCTCCCGCAAGCCGGCAAGAAATCGAAACACATGCGGCAGTCCCTCCGCCACGTTGAGCAGGTCGCCGGTGATAAAGATCCAGTCGGGGCGGAGTTTCCCGATGGCGGCGACGATGAGATCATGCCGGGGCTGATAGCGGTCGAGATGCAGATCGCTCAGATGAACGGCCCGACGGCCGGCCAATGGGCGGTGCACATAGGTGAGCCGGGAAATCTCGTGCGTGGACAGTCCGAATTCCCAATGGGGAACGAGACCAAAGAGCCGATAGAGCGGTTCGCTCAGACAATGTCCAATGAAGGAACGGGCTCGATCGGGCCAGGACCTTGTGCGTCGCGTCATCCCATCACCCGATCCAGCTCCACGCGATCGGAGGGAGTCACGCGATAGCCTCGTTCATAGAGATCGTTCATGCCTTGCATCAAGGCGTCCATGTTGCGGCTGTGGTACAAGCTGTCAAACCGCGCCGTGAGTGCCGTGACCTGCGTCGGGGTCGGCTCTCCGTCACTGTACGAGAGAGTGAGGGAGCGGAGCAAATCTCGAAGTTCGGTGGGACTATAGGTCGCATCATCATTACGGTCGGCGACCAACGCGAATTCGTAGAAGGTCAGACTGACCGAGAGCGACGACTGTGTCTTGGCAAAATCAGCTCGCGCATCGTCCATCCCGCTTGGATAGTCGCGAAGACAATCCACTTCGGGTTGGGATAAAGGAGTCATGTTCCAGCCGATTCCCTGCACGGACGGGAGAGGCATATTTTTCGCCTTATAAAACCATGAGATACAGTTGTTCGCCTGCGAAAATGCCCGTTTGTCTTTGTGGATCTGCCTGCCGATGTGCTGTGTGAACTGTTGAAAGATCGCGTTCTCTCTACCCGACGAGTCGCCTGGGAACAGAGCAAACATCAGAGCGGCACAGAACGCTCCTGCCGCGAACAAGAGGACTTTAGGCCAATGGACAATCATTGGGCGCAATACCATCGGAAAAGTATACCATGCGAGTTGTCTGCCCCCATCAAGATTGATTGAGTGGTAAGGGCGATCACGTGGAATTGAAGAAGCGGACTAACCATTGTGCCATGACCATGCCTTTCTTGACAGCGGCCTTGCCGGGTATCGACGGACAGATGCGGACTCTTCCGGAAGACTTCAAGGTCGAGGAACGTCCGCTCTATCTTCCTTGTGGAGAGGGTGAGCATCTCTACGTCAAGATCAAAAAACGCCTGCTCTCGACCCCGGATCTCGTCCTGCGACTATCTTCGCTCTTGGGCGTGAAAGCGCAAGCGATCGGAGTGGCGGGTCTCAAAGACGCCCGGGCCGTGACCACACAGATGGTCTCGCTTCTAGGCGTCACGCCTGAACGGCTGGACAGACTGAAATTGGATGAGCAGCTCTTGTCTGTGGAGGTGCTGGGCCGGCATCGCAATCGCTTGCGTCCTGGGCATCATGCAGGCAATCACTTTCGGTTGGTGATTCGGGATGTCGCCACGCATGCCCGCGAGACGGTGCCTCTGGTCACGGACATATTGGTGCGACGAGGAGTGCCGAACTATTTCGGCCCGCAACGGCAAGGGCGGAACGGACAGAATTACCAAATTGGCGCCGCACTACTGGTGGACCCCGCTCGCCGGAACAGGCTGACCCGGTCCAAGCGCATGTGGTACCTCAACGCCTATCAATCGCATTTCTTTAATGACATGTTGGCCAGACGACTGGATCGACTCGATCGTATTCTGGTTGGCGACTGGGCTATGAAAATGGAGAACGGCGCCTGTTTTCTGGTCGAGGATGCCGTGAATGAACAGCCACGGGCCGACCGGTTCGAGATCAGTCCCACCGGCATCCTGTTCGGGTCGCGTGTTTCGTGGGCCGGCGGAGAACCAGGCGAGATCGAGCGGGCCGTAGTCGGTGAGAGCGGGGCCACGCCGGAGGCTCTCACCGAAGCTGCGAAGGCCTGCGGGTTTCGCGGTGAACGGCGCTCGCTCCGCATCCCCCTTGCCGATTTGGAGTGGGCTCTGGAAGGGTCTGTCCTCACCCTTTCCTTTTCACTTCCACCCGGCGCCTATGCGACCAGCGTTCTACGCGAACTCATGAAGACCGATTGATCAGCTGCTGAAAATGGCCTCCAACTTCGTTCTCGGCTC
>DASQFV010000131.1:0-10803 GCA_035632975.1 Nitrospiraceae bacterium | reverse complement strand
TCGCTGAATGTTTCAGCTGCAGCAGCCGTCACGCTGTTCGAGGTGGTCCGCCAGCGTCGCAGGGGCGTCGTGCTTGAGGCGAAGTCTACCGAATCTTGATCGTCCCGTCTTGGATCGCGGTCTTGAGCAGCTGAGCGGTGTTCGACACGCGCATCTTTTTCATCATATTGGCCCGATGCGCCTCGACGGTCTTGACGCTGATCTTGAGTCGTTGACCGATTTCCTTGTTCTTGAACCCGGCCCATATCAGTTCAAGGATCTCCTGCTCACGACTTGTGAGCGATTCAGGTCGCTTCTTGCGGGGTGGCGGGGTCAGATTGGCCAGTGAAGGTTTGGTTTTCGTCTTTGCCGTCCGTGCCATTATCTTGTTCTCCTTTAATGAATAAAATAGTACGGTATAATTCACCTTGACGGAGAAACGCGCAAGAGCAAACCCTCGCCCAACAGGCAGTGGATTATAAGAACTCTCTCGCCATAAGTAAACTATAGGAAGTTGGTTCCAGTGAAGCTACCTAATTTATTTAATTTGGCATGCGAAGTGCCTCGGATGTTCCGAGCCGGAGTCTGTTCCTGAGTCGATTATGCATGAATGGTCTATCTATCTTGTGGTCGTCATCCTGGGCGCGCTGATCGGCAGTTTTCTCAACGTCTGCATCTTCAGACTGCCCCGAGGCGAATCGATCGTCTGGCCCGGTTCCCATTGCCCCTCGTGCGCTCACCCGATCAAGTTCTACGACAATATTCCTCTGCTGAGCTACCTATGGCTTGGTGGACGCTGCCGGGCTTGCCGTGCGCCGATTTCGATACGTTATCCCCTCGTCGAAGCCACCAATAGCCTCGGCTATCTCACAATCTTATGGTACTTCGGTCCCAGCTGGACGGCCGCCCTCTATGCCCTGCTGTTTTCGGCGTTGGTCGTGGTGACGGGCACGGATCTCACCCATAAGATGATCCCCAATGTCATCACCATACCGGGAATGGTGGTCGGACTTCTGGGTGCCGTGACCGTTTTGCCGGTGGGTGTGATCAATTCTGTCCTCGGACTCACCGTGGGAGGCGGTATCCTCTGGCTCCTGGCCTGGCTGAGCCCCTATCTCTTCGGCAAGGAAGGAATGGGAGGTGGCGATATCAAGTTGCTGGCTATGATCGGTGCGTTTCTTGGCTGGAAGCCGGCGCTCCTCACCATCATGATCGGCTCGCTCACTGGTTCTATCATCGGCATCAGCCTGATCGCCCTACGCATCATCAAGCGTGATGAGTATATTCCCTTTGGCCCCTTCCTTGTGTTGGGAGCCCTCCTTTCCCTGTTTTTTGCCCAGCCGTTCCTCGATTGGTATCAAGGTCTTCTTGGCCCTGCCTTCTAATACTCTCCATGTATCTCTTCGGGGGAATCCCTGTATCTAAATAGTGAGGCGCTTTTCTGGTTTCTTGGCCAGAGCACAGGCCGGCTCCGCTTCCATGTTTCCTCATAACAACGCGAAACCGCGCGAACTTGCGAAGTGTTCCGCTCCCGCTCCTCACAAAGCATTCAGTCAGCTGGGTATGGACCAGCGCGGGCACGGGTCTTGGACAGCACGGTCATTCCTGTAAGGGGAACTCCGCTGATAGAGGGGAGGACATGCCGAGAGAATCACAAATACAGGAACAAGGATGGAGTCTGACAGAACTCCTCATTGTACTGGCGATCATGGGCATCATGGCTGCATTGGCTGGGCCGAGTTATCAGACATGGGTCGCAAGGGGCCAGGCGCGCAGCGCCACCGTAGAGATCGCTTCGGAGCTGCGGCTCGCCAGACAGCTGGCGATGGCCAGGCGAGAGCGCCTTCGGGTTGTATTCGATCGAGAGGGCCATACGATCACGCTTAGACGCGCGGATGCCGAAGGCATCCTTCACGTCTATCAGTATGCGGACAAGGGTGTGGTAGTGGAGGAGCCAACCACCGGCCCTGAACTTCTGTTTCATCCCAGCGGTCGGTCGGTGACCCCTACAACCATTCGCGTGCGCGACAGTCAGGGCCGGGAAACCATATTCACGGTGAGCATCACCGGAAGAGTGTCCGTCTCATGACACGGGATCGATTATTTCACGCAGAGGGCGGAGCCAGTTTTGCCGAAGTGCTTGTGGCCATGGCGCTGACGTTGCTCGGGTTGGCCGGTGCGATGGGGGCATTTCAGGCATCAGTATGGAGTCTTCGAACGGGGACATTAGCGACGCGTGCCCTGGCAATGGCGGAATCGCGGATCGAAGTGAAACGATCTGTACGATGGGATCGTCTCTTGCTGGATGATCTGAATCACGATGGTATCCCAGACCTTGTCATGCGTGATGATGGGGCAGACGGCGATGTGCTGGCCGGCGATGGGGTGTACTCCGGTAGTTGGGACCAGGATGGCGTCCATCTGATCTGGACGGTGACGCCGAGCCGTTCCGGTTCGCTGTCGGCCTCAGGGCATGTCCTGATTACGGCGCGCGCAGTCTACGCAGCCGGCGAGGGCCAGCGTGAGGTACGCGTCGGCACCCTGCGGGCTAATCCAGTGTTCGTTGGGGGCCAGTGACGTGTCGTCTCTCGGAGTAAACAGGATGGGAACAGGACGGCATGCAAGAGGTAGGCACCATGGAATAAGGACGGAGACAGGGACCAGCTTGACCGAGCTGATGCTTGCCATGGTGGCTGGGCTGGTCGTCTTGGGCGCCACGCTGCAGTCCCTGTCCTATTTCCAGCAAAAGTTTATGACACAACAACGCGAGGTCGCACAACAGCAAGATCTTCGCCTTGGGTTAGAAGTACTTGAGCAGGAATTGCGGCTCGCAGGGTCCGGCTTTCTCACCAAGGCGGCTTCGGACTCAGTTGAGTTTTCGGCGAATCTGCAAGGCCTTTCGACAATGGTCACGGCAGCGGCGGCGATTGGCCAAACGGCTCTGTCGGTCGAAGACGGGCAAGGGTGGGATGATCGGAAAACCATTGTGGCCTGTTGGGCAGAGCGCTGCGAGACGCTTGCCCTGGCTCGGGATGGACAACGGAGCCTGCTTACGCTGACGCAGCCGTTGACAGGGGCGATTCCATCTGGAGCCTCTGTCTCCCTCATGAATCGTGTCCGCTACTACAGCCGTCGTGATGACCAGGGTGTTCTGAGGTTGCTGCGACAGGTGGATGGCGGCGCGAGTGTCCTGGTCAGAGATATCAGGGAGGTTCGGTTCTCCTACTGGGATGAAAACGGGCAGGCCGTGACCCAACCCGCGCTCGTCAAACTGGTCGTCGTTGAGGTGATGATGTCCGATCAAGGAATCCGCGAGGTTCGAGAAATTAGCTTCAGGACCTAAGGGCGGCGCTTCCAATAATCAAGGGGTGAGAATATGGGGATGAAAGAACGACACGCATCAGAATTCCTGAATCTCTACGACAAGGGTCACGTGCTTCTCGCGGCGCTCATGCTGATTTTCCTGCTTGGAATCGCCGGCATGACGTCCCTTTATCTGGCAGGTCACGATGGACCGGGCGTCAGCGCCATGAAAGAGGACAATGTCGCACAACAGTTGGCCGACGGTGCGGCGGATGTTGTGATGAGTTGGTTTCACGAGCCGAGTACGGCACCGAGCGTAGTCGCTGGACTGCTCGATAAGCGTCAAGGGGATCTTGCGAGCGGGCCGGCGTTCTTCGACGTAGCCGGGCGCTCGCAGTTTATCGGGACCGCTGACCGTCCCGACATCCTCCTTGATGCGGCGAATCAGGCGGACAATCAGACGCTAAATAATTCACCCAACGGCTTCTACAATGCCCTGGGAGGACTTGGTCGGATTCTTAAATTGAAAGTGTATGGTCCTCTGCAGCCAGGTTTGCTGAGCACGGTTGAGGTCACGGCTACGACGGTCGATCACCGGCCGGTTACACGAACGGTTCAGCTTCAGCTCGGGTCTGTGACGATTCCCGCGGTTCGCGCGGCGGTACAAGTTGGACAGACTCTCGGCGCCATGCAGCTAGGCGGTGAATCTCCCGTCAGGGTCCATTGGGGCGATCAACGGGTATTGGGCGATCTCGCGGTACAGCGAGTCGAGGACCTTGTCTTCAAGAGCACTGCAGCCCCAGTTACCGGTCAGCCGTATGACCAGATGCGGTATCCGCAGGATCGCTGGACGGAATATTGGATTGGAGGGACCGTCTCGGTCATCTCTCCTCCCCCCGGCGAAGGTGCGAATCTTCCGCTTCCTGAAAACGTGCACCTGCACCAAGATCCGACGCCTGGGGTAAGGCTCGATCGGTGGGACTACGACTCGATCAAGAAGATCGCGTTGCGTTGGGGGACCTATTATCGACTCGATCGTGTAGGGCAGCTCCATCCGCAGGGGGCGTCGGACTCGGATAAGGGAATCACGCCTGCAGACGCCCTGGAATCTCAAGCCATCGGAGACCATCGTGGATTGGTCTTCATCGACACAGTCGATGGGCAGCCGCCGCGTGTCGATAATATGGGAACGCTGGTGCTGGATACGGACTATTTTGAAGGGATTCTGGTCGTGCAAGGTCATATGGTGCTCAGGCCTCGCGCAGCAGGGAAATCTGTTCCGGTCCTCAGTCCGTCTCCGCCGGGGCCCCAGTCGCTAGGGACAAGGGTGCCGGTGCAATTGTTCGGCATTCACGTCAACGGCCTGCTGTCTGCGACGGGTACGATCAGGATTGAACGATCCGCACACCTGTACGGAGCAATGATGGCAGGGCAGAGCGTGACATCGATCGGAACCGGTACCGTTATCGAGGTCTGGTACAACACTGATTTGGCGCAGGGACTCTTCCGGGGGGTTCCGGTGGTGTATCGGGCGCCGGGAACCTGGCTGGCGAAGTACTAGCAGATTGCTGGGAACTAGGGCGAAGCATTGTATGACCGTCGAGACCGACATCCTGAGTGGAGGAAGGGGAAGCAAGAAGGAGGGGAGTGATGGCTCTTCCAAGAAGGGGAACAATGGGTGCACGATCGAGCGGAACGTGCTGGATGCGCTAGTCTTTCATGGGGTTATCAGCCAGGCTGATGTGTTAGCGGCGGTGGACGATTCAAAGGATGGCAGCTTCGATCTTGAAACGGTGCTCCTCGACCGCTACCGTGTTCCGAAGGACGCCTTAGGGTCTGCCCTGAGCAATTTTTATCAATGTCCTTACCTGCCATATGATGAACGAACAGTCATCGATGCCGACCTGCTGAAAACACTCAATCTCGACTATCTCAAGAAGAACCTCTGGCTGCCGATCGTGCGTCGAGGCTCAATGATCGACGTGCTCACCAGCGATCCGCACGATCTCGACAAGGGCTGGGACGTGCGGCGCACATTTCCTGGAATGACCATTCGCTATGCCGTAGGTCTGCGTCGGGACATCGAGCAATTTCTCCATCTGGCCAGGGGCCAGGGAAGCAGCGGATCCATTGGCGCCATTCTCGGTGAGTTGATCAATGAAATCCACCTTAAGTCTTCCATCGACCCCGTATTCGGTGGGATCGACGAGAACGACTCAGCCATTGTGCGGCTGACCAATCAAGTGATCGCCGAAGCCGACCGCCTCGGCGCGTCGGACATCCACATCGAACCATACGCGGATCGCAAAGACATGGCTGTGCGTCTGCGCATCGACGGCTCCTGCTTCACCTACATGGGGGTTCCCGCGGCTTATCGGCGTGCTGTCGTGTCACGCATCAAGGTCATGGCCAATCTTGACATCGCCGAACGGCGCAAACCTCAAGACGGCAAGATCCGGTACCGGTTGGCGGGGGATCGAGAAATCGAAATACGTGTCGCGACCCTGCCCACCTCAGGACAGGATGAAGATGTCGTACTGCGTCTCCTCACGGCCAAGCAACCGATGCCGCTCGACGCGATGGAATTTTCCCCCGCCACTTTGCAGGTCATTCAAGCCATCGCAGAGAAACCGCACGGAATCATCCTCTGTGTCGGACCGACTGGGTCCGGCAAAACGACGACCTTGCATGCGATTCTCAAGTACATCAATACCGACGAACGAAAAATTTGGACGGCCGAAGACCCCATTGAAATAACCCAAGACCGTCTCCGCCAAGTCCAGGTCCATCCGAAGATCGGTCTCACCTTCGCGACCGCAATGCGGGCGTTTCTGCGTGCCGACCCCGACGTCATCATGATCGGTGAGATGCGGGACAAAGAAACGGCCGACATCGCCATTGAGGCCTCGCTTACCGGCCACTTGGTGCTCAGTACCCTCCATACGAACAGTGCGGTCGAAACGGTGATCCGTTTGTTGGATCTCGGCTGCGACGCCTTCAACTTTGCCGACGCCATATTGGGAGTGCTCGCCCAGCGTCTCTGCAAACGGATCTGCATCCAGTGCAAGGAGGCCTATCACCCGACGCAACAGGAATACGACGAGCTGGTGCAGGGGTATGGCGCGCAGGACTGGCCCACACTCGGCATTAAATACCGCGCTGATTGGAGTCTGTACCGTGGACGAGGCTGCGAGGTCTGCAACCGAACCGGCTTCAAGGGGCGAATTCCATTGCACGAACTGTTAAGAGGATCGGAAGAGATGAAGCGGCTCATCCAATCCAGAGCCAGGACCGCCGACATGCTCAGCCTGGCATTGAAAGAAGGGATGTCTGCCCTGGTACAAGACGGGATACAAAAAGTCCTGCGCGGAGAGACCACCTATCAGCAGGTCAGGGTCGTTGCGATGAAGTGACCGCTTCGCGGCTGATTTATCCCATGATTGGACGGCACAAAATGTGCCCCCGCGGTGACACAAATTGTCGATCTTCTCCCAAACCCTGCCTAATTCTGCCGCTCCAATAAGTCGTGTAATATATTTAAAATCAACAAGTTGAATCCACCAGACCAAGCGAAATGGTCGGCATGCCAATTGCTCAATTGGCGGCCAGCTATGGGTGTGTCTAATAAGACAAGACGCGCTGTGACCCTGTCACGGCAGGCAGGCTTTTCGCTGATCGAGGTCCTAATCGCCACGGCGATCATCGGGATCGCGGCCGTGATCGCCATGCCGAACTTCACTCGGATGTACATAGACTATCAAGCAAGAGCCACGGCCTCCGAGATCACTCGCCATCTTGTGCTTGCTCGTACAAGAGCGATGACGTCGAATCAGACTCTGTCCGTCCAAATCGTACTGGTGAATGGGGGGGTGCAGATGACCACCACCAATCTCGCCGGTGCTCCGGCTCTTCAAGGCCTGAACAGGATTGAGGCGGTACAGATGACGACATTAACCTTCAACAACGGTGGCCTTCTCCCAAACGGTGGGGTCGTCCAGTTTAATTCATTCGGGATGAGGGCCAGTGTGCCTGGTACAGGAGTACAGACGATCACGGTCGGAGGGACTCTCGCAGGGGCTCCAACTACACAATATCTCATTAACATCGCGCCGAGCGGAACCAGCAGGCTTGTGAGGTTATGAGGTCTTCTGCGATGAGCGACAACATGCGCGATGGCAACATGATGAATAGCCGGATTCGACAAGAGAAGGGGTTCACGCTCATCGAGGCCATGCTGTCCTCGGCCATTCTTGCCGTTGGTTTGCTGGGGTTAGCAGGGATGACGACATTGTCCTTCACGCGAAACAGCGACAGCAATGAAATGACGGTCGCCACGAACCTTGCGGCGGAGCTCGTCGAACGGATGCAATTCAATCGACGAAACCTCGTGAATGGCTATAACGGAATCAATTTAGCGTCGGCGAATCCCGCGCTCTGCAACCAGAATGCGCTGACTCAGCCGGTGGCGCGAGGAGATTGTCTGCAGTGGCAAGCCCGCCTGTTTGCGTCGGGATTGGTAGGGGTCGGCGCGATAGTTGCGGTGGCACCGGTGGGGCCAGTGACCCTCAATCAAAACAACATTAACGTGACGGTCACTTGGATCGGATCGAGTCGCAACACCATTGCCGGAGGGGGCGCAGCCTGGGTACCGGGAACCAAATCAGTCCTGCTGAACACGATAATCGCGCCAGAGTGAGAAACCGAGAGGGAAAGGGGCCGATGCACAATCTGAGATCGCAGGACAAGCCAGATGAGCAGGGGTTCACATTGGTCGAGATCATGGTGGCGACCGCGGTAACCTCCGTGATCGTGTTAGCCGGCATGTCTGCGCTGACGATGACCGGCAAAGCCGTGCGGGCCAATGAGCAAATTTCCGATTCCCAACAGAACGCGCGGATGGCCATGGAGATGATCACCCACGACATCAAGATGGCGGGCTTTGGGCCTCAAATCGATCCATCATGGAATCCGCCCCCAGTCGGTAACTGTGGAATTGGCGGGATTCCAGTGCCGATTCTTCCGGGAGATAACAATCCGACCGTCGGAGCCCCTGATACCGGGCCGGATCAAATCTCGCTCATGGTGCCCCTCACGTTTTATGGCGCGCCGGCTACTCCGGCCTGGCAGACCACCGCTGCACTTGGTGTAGGCTTTCCAAGTGTGCCGATCAACGGAGCCATCCTTCCCGCCATGACCGCAGCGGGGTTCGGTGCCAACTCCTTTATTTCGCTCGGCGGTGTCGTCGCTGCTCAGGTGCAGGGCTCGGCTAATCCCATCCTGTTGACGGTTCCCTATCCTGGACAAACACAGATTCCCACGGGGACCCAAATATTTATCCTTCAGTGCATTACCTATCAAGTCATCCCTCAGCTGGCCGGCGGCGCTCCCGGTGCAGATTTCAATAACATCTGTGGCGGCAATGCTCCCTGCTTGGTCCGCGGGATAGCGAATGCCACGGTCGCTTCCTTTGGTCGCGTCCTGCCGAACTGCAATGTCCCGGCGAGCCCCTGCTTGCCGATCGTCAACGGGATCGAGGATATCCAGTTCGCTTATGCCTGCGATGGCTGTCTGTTGCCGGCAGCCGGCCTTACCGAGCCAGATGGTCGGATTGACGACGTGAGCGTGAACCTGATCTTCGATCAACCGGATTACATCTCGAACCAGATCTGGAACGCTCCCCCCATGACGCCGTCAGCAATCAAAATGGTTCAAGTTGCGATCGTCGCCAGGCAGCAATCGATGGATAATGGGCTCGGAGAAGGGAATTCACAGGCAGGACCGGGAACCTTGTCCACCACCTTTCTCACGGTCGCTGACCATCCCCATGCCAACGGCGTCTTCCTGGCCGGCGATACGGGAGCCCAGATTCCTCCCTATGCGTCGGTACGCCGCCGGGTGGTGACCAGGACCGTGGAGACGAGAAATGCGAGACCGTGGTCCTGAACCTGGGAGGAAGACGACAATGCGTGAGCGGCACAATGGGTCACAGATAAGGGGAGAGCGGGGCGTAAGTCTCATCACCGTCATGATGGTGATCTTCATCATGACTCTGATGGGGATCTCGATCCTTGCCATCACGGGATCTGAGCGGCAAATTGCTGGTTCCGTCAGTGCCAGTGAAGCCTCGACGGACGCGGCGGAGTCTTGTGTGAGCACCGGCGCGAATGTGCTCAAGCAGTATATGGAATTACATGTCGTGCCGGCAGTCTTACTCTCGAACGCGGTCCCGCCAGGTCCGGTGCCGCTCGCGAATCTCGCCGTGTTGAGCGGTGAGCTGAACACTGATGGAGGCAACCCGGATTTCCCGATCGGAGCGGGTTCTGCGCCAAACCTGACGATGACACTAGGCAACTACCAGGTGTTCGGCGACATTGATCGAATGTATGTGCAATTGGCCCCAGGCAGTACGCGGTTGGAGTTCTTGTACCAAATCACCTGTGTGGCGCAAAACCTGGCTACGGGGATCACCAGTCAAGTTGGGGCAGTATACGTCTGCCACTTCGACGCCTTTTTTTGTCAGCCGAAGCCCTACTAGGCCTGGGTCGCTAGATGAGGAGGATCACCATGATGGATGACGCTCGCACAGAGGAAAAGATGAAGCGCCTCAAGCGAGGCAGCCAGATGAGTGGGCACAGCCGATTGTTCGTGCGCGCCAGGATAATAGCGTTGGCAGTGACAGTCCTGTCCGTCGTGACCGTCGGCGTCACGCCGGCCGACGACCAACCCCTTCCCTCAATGACGATCGCCTATCAGAACGGTACGATTACCGCCATCTACGAGAAGACGCTCGACATCGATGGGCGGACCTATGGCTTGATGCCGGATGTCGTCATGCTTGACGAACATGGAGATATGCTGGATCCCGCTCGCCTCATGGTGACCGCCGAGGTGAAGTTTCACGTCAAGAAAGAACAAAGCAATATGATCGACAAGATGATCGTGACTCTCCCCAGATAACAAAGAAACGGTAGACACTATGTTTGATGCAATAAGAACGGAGGGTGCCATGAAAAGCCGGAATATCGCCACTCGTGGAACCGTCATGCTGGCCTTGGTGGGTTGTCTCGTGGGGCCTGGTGCGCTGCAGGCCCAAACGATGGACCAGTACTATGCCGTCCCGCCCTTTGTCAGCGACCAAGTCGCGCCCAATATCATCCTGGTGCTCGACAACTCCGGGAGTATGAGTGGTCTGGCTTGTGACCTCTCTAACCCTGCCAATGGGGACTGCAGAGATGCCGGTGATAGGCCTTTTACCAACACGTTCAATTTCCCCGGCTACTTTGATCCTCTCCTCTGTTACACATACGACAACGGCGCTGATAAACGCTTCGAACCAGCCACGGTCAAGGCGGCGCTGGCCATGCCCTGTCTCCCTACTGAATGGGATGGAAACTTTTTGAATTTTGCGACCTTTCGGCGGTTCGATGCCCTCAAGAAAGCGATGATCGGAGGCGATTGTTTTGTGGCGAGGGCTGCAGATGGGACCTGTCCAACGAATGGGACTCCAGCGCTGAGGACGGT
>DASQFV010000130.1:0-11819 GCA_035632975.1 Nitrospiraceae bacterium | reverse complement strand
ATCCAGGCTGAGAAATCAGGCAGCCTTGGGACCCTTACCGCCGGAATCGGACATGAGTTGAACAATCCCCTTTTCGGAATTCTCGGACTGGGAGAAGCCATCGGAGAAGAGGCCAGCCTCGACCGCGTCAGATCCTATGCCCGCGACATCGTCCAGCATGGTCGTCGAATGGCCGCTATTATTCGAGACTTCACCGGCGTCACGGCCCGCGAAACATCGGACCAACGGCAGCCGGTTCACCTCGAACGAGAACTCGATCAGGCCATCGCGACACTCACGGACAGCATGGACGCTTCAGGACTCGCAATCCAGAGAACGTACGCGGGAGACACCTGTGTGCCGGCCCTCCCCGACCAACTCAGACAGGCCTTCACGAACGTATTGCTGAATGCCGTTCAAGCGATGAAAGGCCGAGGTATTTTACGTCTCTCGACATCCCTGACCGATACATCTGTCGTGATCACGATCGCGGATTCAGGCCCCGGCATTCCGAAACAGCATCTGTCAAAACTTTTCGATCCATTCTTTACCACGAAGGGACAGGGCGAAGGATCCGGACTCGGCCTGACCGTCGCGCGCCGGATCATCAAGAAATTTGGAGGGGACATTAGAATTGAGAGCCAGGAGGGGAGCGGCACCTCGTGCATCGTGACCCTCCCGGTGTTTCCTCTTCTGCCGCCCACACAGGAGGCTTCATGCACCGATTCAACGTCTCGCTCTACGCCGCAGCCCTCACCATCTTAATCTCAGGGCTGTGGTGGGGGCCCTACGCCCTATCCGCAAAGGAACGCCCTGGATCGTCCGGCATCCCGCCGGAGAAAGCGGCGGCCTATATCTATGACGTCATCAAGGCCGACCGCACGCTATACACGACGGAAATCGTCAATAGACTTCAGGCGAAAGGCGTCACCACGGCGTCCGAGCATTGGGAGCAGGAAAACGCCCTCATGTTGCCGGCCCAGTTTCTCCAGCATTCTGGCAAACTGGCAGCCGAGAACGGAAGCGGGATTCGGTATCGACTGATCGGTCTCTGGCCTATCTATAAGCGCAACGCTCCGGCGAGCGACCTGGAGCGCAACGCGTTGGAGTCTCTCCGGAAGAATCCCGAACTGCCGGTCACAGGAATCGTGACCAGTGGGCGCAAACAATTCTTTCAGGCGATCTATCCCGACCTCGCCGTCTCACCGGCTTGTATCGACTGCCACAACGGTCATCTGCTCAGCCCGAAACGGGACTTTAAGCTCAACGATGTGATGGGCGGGATCGCCATCACCATCCCGCTGGAATAACGAAGGTGCGGCGAGCAGTTGCTCCTTGCCGAGCATCCACGATTGCAAGGGCGATCTGATACAGGAGCAACAAAAGGAGAGCAAAGAACACGGCGGTGAGAGAACCGGCAGACCTATCGGTGCGCTTCGTCGCTGGACTCTTTATCAAGCACCACGACCTGCTTGGCTCGGTGTGCGGAGAGATCATGGACACTGCCCGGCAACTTCGGAAGCTCGTCGGGCCAGGCGGTTACCCCCATGTCCGTCATCCCTTGGAGCTTGGCACCTTCTTCCATGATGAGCACCGGCGTGAGGACTTCTCCGATGAGCGTCGCCTTCTTCATCAACTGGACTCGCTCAATGGCCGTCACCTTCGCTTTGATGCGACCGCTGCTGATCACCGTGCCGGCCGTAATCGTTCCCTGCACCAGTCCATCCTCGCCGATGATGACTTGCCCCTTGGTCTGAATTTCGCCGTCGAGGCAGCCGTCGATCCGCACCGTCCCTTCAACATGGATCTCGCCTTTCAACACCACCCCTTTGGCCAAGAGGGTAATGTTGTCATCTCCGGCAAAGCTAGTATTCTTCATGCGTCATTCCCCCTTCACACCCGATCGTTGACGTCAGCTTACACTATTCTTCCCAGCGAGGACTAGGAGAATCCAAAAGTATGCTTCAGCCGTTCCCATATTCCCCCTCCATGCACCTCACAATAGACGCTGGGCTCCGTGCCCTCGATGAACACCTCCGATACCTGCTCGGGACACTGGAACGTAGCTAACTGCCCTGTCTTCGGATCGATGTCGCGGGTGACCACACCGGGCGGCATCACGAATGCGGGGACATTGGGCGGGATTACCCGGCGCGCGAGATCCATCCAAATCGGTAAGGCCGCCTGCGATCCCGTGAGACGCAAAGGTCGTTCATCGTCGAATCCCACCCAGACCCCGATCACCACATCAGACGTGTAACCCAGGAACCAGGCGTCGCGATAGCCGTCGGTTGTGCCGGTTTTCCCGGCCACCATGCCTTGGAGTCCGAGCACTTTGGCTTTGCTCGCAGTGCCCCTCTGGATGACGCCTTCGAGGAGAGACGTCAACACATAGGCCCCTTGTGGCGAGGTCGCCTGCTGCCGATCCGGTACGCCATTCCAAACAATGTCTCCCTGCCGATCCCGAGTCGATCGCACCGCAGTCGGCTTGACAGCGATCCCTCCGTTGGCGACCGTTCCATACGCCGCCGTGATCTCCATCAACGACACCGACGAACTGCCCAAGGCCACCGACGAAAGATCATTACCGATAGCACTCGTCACGCCAAGACGGTGCAGCAGCTGCACGATCGGCTTGGTCCCCACGGTCTTGGCCGCCTGCACCGCCGGCACATTGAGCGACTGTTCCAACGCGCTTCGCAAGCTGATAGGCCCATGGAATTGTTTGTCGTAGTTCTGCGGAGACCAGGGACCGGTCTCCGACTCAAAGGTTACCGGCTCATCCGACAACAAGCTCGCCGCGGTCAACTGGCCGGCCTGACCCTCACGGGCCGCTTCCAACGCCGCAAGATAGACGAAGGGTTTGAAGAGAGAGCCCGGTTGCCGCTGCGCCTGAACCGCGCGGTTGAATTGACTCCGCCGGTAGTCCCTCCCTCCCACCAACGCCAGTACAGACCCGGTCTTGGGATCGAGCACCACGACCGCCCCTTGCATCGGTTCCAGCGAACTTTTGAGATAGGAATGCGTCGCCTCTAACTTGGCCAGTCCCTTCTCCAGCGATTCGCTGGCCGCTTGCTGGATCATCGGGTCGAGCGTGCTATCAATCCGCAAGCCCTCCGGCAAGGGGACCACGCCGGCCTCCTCCACCTGCCGAAGCACGGCATCGACGAAGTAGGGCGCATCGGTCAGCACGTCTTCTGACGGAGTCACGCGCACCGGTCCATGGACGGCACGATTCCAGGCTTCTTCCGTCAGGAGACCTGTCTCCCGCAGCCGCCGTAACACGACGTCACGCCTCTGCTTCGCCAGCTCAGGATGTTTCGTCGGCGCATAGCTATTGGGCCCCTTGATCAGGCCTGCGATCATTGCGATCTCTTCGACCGTCAATTCCTGGAGGGTCTTGCCGAAATAGCGATGGGCTGCCTCGCTCACCCCATAGATTGAGACGAATCCCGCCTGCCCGAGATAGATTTCATTCAGATAGCTTTCGAGGATGTTCTGTTTCGTATACTTCACCTCCAGCACCAGCGCCGCCAGGGCCTCCTTGAATTTTCGTCCCATCGTCCGCTGCGGCGAGTAAAACAAATTCTTCGCCAGCTGCTGCGTGATCGTGCTGCCGCCCTGCACCACACCGCCCTTCGTGAGATTGGTCCAGAGCGCCCGTCCTACGGCAACCGGATCGATACCCAAATGGGAATAGAACCGGCGATCTTCGATAGTCAGGACCGTCTCAATGATCCGTGGAGGAATCTGCGCCAACGGAATCCATTCGCGCACTTGGCGTGACTCACCGCGCACACCGCTCAGGAGTTCCGGTTCCAAAAAGATGGGAAAGAGCGCGGTACCTTCAAGCGGAGACAGGACATCCGTTACTCGCCCCTGATCCAACGTCAATGTCACCATGGTCGCGGCGACATGGGCCTCCGGCTGCGCATGGAGATAGATCGTCAAGGCCTCCTCGGTCAGCTGATAGTCGCCAGGAGACTGCACGGGCACTGTCACTCGTCGATAGCCCGACCGTTGCAGCCGCTCAAGAAGGTGGCTGTGCGCAATCGTGAGATTGGGTTGCAGCAGGAAGGGCCCACTGTACAGACGCAGCGGAGGATGCTCGTCGCTCTTGGGCAGTTCAAGAAAGGTTGCCAAATACGCGCCATAGACCACAATGACGAGGCCGAGCGCGGCAACGAGGATTGCCAGGACTATGCTCGCATATGTCACCCATCGGGCAGGTCTATTCACGATTCTGGATCTTCACCATAGCATAACCGACAAGCGGGACGAACGGACGGGTTGATCTGGTTCATCTGGTTAGTCTGGAAGAATCCCAACCGGTTTTTACGCTTTACAAGTTCCGATCTTCTGAGGCAGAAGCGAGCCCACAACCATCCCCGTCGCCGCCACGAGAAACCCGACCAGTTGCGGAGGCCAGATCGAATCGGACGGACCGAACAGTTCCAGCCCCATCCAGGTCATCAGCCCAGCCACGAAGGCACACAAGGCCCCTTGCGTCGTCGCTCGGGACCAAAAAAGCCCGGCACAGAGTGGAACGAAGGCCGCCACCAGCGTCACCTTGTAGGTGTTCACCACAAGCGTGTAGATGCTGGAGCTGGAGCTGAGTGCGATGGTCAGAACCAGGGCGGCAAAGACCACCACAACCAGCCGCATGATCCGAAGAAACTCCCGGTCACTAAGCTGAGGCAGCGCCCCTTTGATCACGTTCTCGCTCAACATCACCGCCGGCGCCAACAATGTCGCACTGGCACAGCTCATCACCGCCGAGAGAACGGCCCCGAAAAACACGATCTGCGCGAAGACCGGTGTGTGGCGCAGGATCAAAGTCGGCAACACAAGTTGAGAATCCTGATCGAGGAGCATATTGAACATGGCCGGATCGATCAGCGTCGCCGCATAGGCCAGAAACATCGGCACAAAGCAGAAACAGAAGTAGAGCGTGCCGCCCAGCATCGATCCGCATATGGCCGTGCGTTCGTCCTTCGCCGAGGTGATGCGTTGGAATACGTCTTGTTGGGGGATCGACCCCAACATCATCGTCATCCAGGCCCCGACGAAGGGAATCCAATCCGCGAACGTAGCCGACGGAAAAAAGTCTAACTTGCCGGCGGCAGCCGCGTGGTCGATCACAGCACCCACTCCCCCCACCAACCCGCTGACGACAGACGCGATATAGAGCAGCCCGCCCATGATCACGGAGATTTGGACAAAGTCCAGAATGGCGATGGAAAACATGCCGCCGAAGGTCGTATACGCCAGGACGATCACCGCGCCGATCACCATCCCGACGGACTGACTCACTGCGCCCCCCGTGACCACGTTCAGAACTAATCCGAACACTTTGAACTGCGCAGCCACCCATCCTAGATAGGACGCTGCAATGCATAAGGCACAGAGGACCTCGACTCCGCGGTTATACCGCAGACGATAGAAGTCGCCGACGGTCAGGAGGTTCAGCCGATAGAAGCGGGGGGCGAAGAATAACCCAACCAGGATCAAGCAGAGGCTCGACCCGAAGGGATCGGCGACGACGCCACGTAACCCCTCCTTCACAAACGTGGCCGAAATTCCGAGTACGGCCTCCGCGCCAAACCAGGTAGCAAAGACCGTGGCAATTACGACCGGCAGCGGCAAGCTCCGACCGGCCACCGCAAAATCCTTCGCGGTATGGACCCGTCTGGCGGCAGCCAGTCCGATCCCCACCGACAGGAGCAAATAGAGAATGACGAATCCCAGAATCATGGGGGAGGCTTAGGCATATGTGTGGACGGATTCTAGCGAGGCTTCGGCAATGGCGCAACGGTAGAGAGAATGAGGCGCATCGAAGTAGTCGGAGAGTTTTCAGCCCTGGCCGCTCTAACACGCTGCGGGAAAACTATGTTAGTACGTAAGAATTTTGATGGCCCGCACATGTGCCTACGACGAGCTCCGTCGAGCGGCACAACAGGAGAACGCTCCCGCAGGGTGCTCAAAAAGGCCGTCCAGCAAGGCCGCAGGCGAGTCGAAACCGGAGGCGTACCTTTCCTCACCCGCCCGTCCCCGAGCTGCCAAGACAGCTCGTTTCCCGAGTGGGGTACGTTGAGGATTTCGATGAGTCGAGAACGCTGCAAGGGGAAAAGGCGCGTCTCGGCGCGCCGGGGTCGGGCGGGTAAGAAGAGCGACTTTTTCAGCATCCTGCTGCATCCCCCTGTTCCCTTGGCTAATTGCATGGTAGGCTAATACCAATTGCTACCAAAACAGGATGCCTGTGAACGATCACAACTTCCATCATCGAGAATCCTCTTGGAAGACAGAGGAGCTGTGGCCACAGCTCCTCATTGGAGCGATCGGAATGGGGATGGTGTTGGCCGGGCTACCTGCCCAGGCGAGCGAGTCGCAGACACCGTGGGAATGTTCGAGTTATACCGGCGACGCCCATATCCGTTGTTTGGAGGCCTTCGCCGAGTCGCAGCGGGATCAGATCGCAGCACTCAAAGAAAAAGTGCAAGCCCAACAAGAGACCGTCAATCTCTTAAAAGATCAGCTCGACCGCCAGGCATCTACGAATGCCGATCTGCAACGTCAACTGGCACAACCACCTGCCGTCGTGCAAGCGATCCCTCCCCTCTACAGCTATCCCCCTGTGGGACTCGGCCTCTACTTGGGTAGGCCCGGGATCTACGGGTCGCCATTTTTCCCCCTCCCGTACGTCTACGGCCCACACTTCTATGGACTACGCCACCGGGGCCACCGTCGGTAACGAGGTCTTCCTGAGCCCGGTTCGGTTTCTTGCATTTAGCAGGTTGCGAAAAACTATTGTGTCACGCAGGATGCTCAAATAGACCAGACTTCTCACCCACTCAACCCGGCGGCTACTTCACCTGCCCGCCCTGAGTCTGCCAAGACAGTCTCTTTGCCCAAGGACGCGCCTTGTCCTAAGCAAGGCCGCAGCGAGCGACTCAAAATGGTCTTCAAGCTTGCTCGTGTACGTTTTCCAATGATGGCCCGGATGAGTTCCCCACTGCGCGCAACGGTCTCACCCTCCCACCCACTGGCACGTCGAGACGTGCCATGCGCCCGGGCGAGGGTCTTCTAGTTCGCCAAACCTCAATTTAAGGGAGTGGCCAAGGCTGCCCTGGACTGCGCGTATCGAACGACCGTCATCATTGATCCTTCCAAGCTTGCTCGCATCTCTCCCTTGGAATGGCACCCATGTTGGTCCCACTGCGCCCGTCGAGCGAGGTTACAGTTGATCCCTCCCATCTCGCTCGTTACCGCTTTAGGGATGGGGGCTGATTGATCTTCTACTGCGCGCAGCTTTCTCACCCGCCCACCCACTGGCACGCCGAGACGTGCCCTTAGCCCTGGCGAGGGCCTTCCAGTTCGCCAATCTCAATTCAAGGGAGTGGCCAAGGCTGCCCTTGACTGCGCGCATCGAACGAGCACAGTTTCACCGTGCGCGTTCTGCGAGCAAGAAGGGCACCTGGCCGCCCCCCTGCTGGCGGACTTTTTCAGCATCCTATTACGCATAATTGTCTTGAGCCCTACCTCAACATCGCATACCCTACGCAGATCCAGGACTTGCAATTTCAGGTCCGTTGCAGCCACATATAAAGAAAGGACAGCTCATGCGTTTCATTGTCTCTTGCTTGGTGACCGTGCTCTGCCTTGGAACCACTGCGGCATTCGCTGCAGCCCCAGAGCCCACGACCGATGAACAAAAAACCCTCTATGCCTTGGGATTAGCCATCAGCCAATCGCTCGGCTCCTTCAGCCTGAGCGAGTCTGAACTTGATCTCGTGAAGTACGGCATCGCCGATGGGGTCCTCAAGAAGGCCCCCAAGGTAGACCTCCAGACATTCGGCCCGAAGATTCAACAACTGCAACAGGCCCGTGCCTCGGTCGTCGCAGAAGCCGAGAAGAAAGCGGGGGCTTCGTTCCTCGCGAAAGCCGCGGCAGAATCCGGTGCCAAGAAAACCGAATCTGGCGCAATCCTCACGACCATCAAGGAAGGGAAAGGCCCGACTCCGAAAGTCACGGATACGGTGAAGGTGCACTATCACGGAACCCTGACCGACGGAACGGTGTTCGATAGTTCCGTCAAGCGGGGTGAGCCGGCCACGTTCGGATTGAATCAAGTGATCAAATGCTGGACCGAAGGGGTGCAACAGATGAAAGTCGGCAGCAAGAACAAGTTGGTCTGCCCGTCCAATCTCGCCTATGGCGACAAAGGCGCGCCCCCCACGATCAAGCCCGGCGCGACGTTAGTGTTCGAGGTCGAACTCCTTGAGATCGTGAGCAAGCCGTCCACTCCATAATCCTCGCAGGGTCGAGCGGGAGAGGGTAGCGCGAACGCTACGCCAATGAGGGGAACTCTCCTGTGAGACGAACCCAAGCAGGAAAATTTGTCTTGATCCCCATGCGAGACATCGCATAACTTACACGGGTTCAGGCCTTGCGATATCGGATCCGTCGCAGCTAGACATAAAAAAGAAAGGACAGCTCATGCGCGTTGTTGTCTCCTGTTTGGTGACCGTGCTCTATCTTGGAACCACTGCGGCATTCGCTGCTCCAGAACCCACAACCGATGAACAAAAAACCCTTTATTCCTTGGGGTTAGCCATCAACCAATCGCTCGGGAACTTTGCCTTGAGCGAGCCTGAATTTGATCTCGTGAAGTCCGGCATCACCGATGGGTTCTTTAAACGGCCCAAAGTGGACCTCCAGACGTTCGGCCTGAAGATTTCAGAACTGCAACAGGCCCGCGCCTCGCTCATTGCAGAAGCGGAGAAGAAGGCGGGAGCCCCGTTCCTCGCGAAAGCTGCGGCAGAATCCGGCGCCAAGAAAACCGAGTCTGGCGCGATCGTCACGACCATCAGAGAAGGGAACGGCGCAACCCCGAAAGCCACGGATATGGTGAAGGTGCACTATCTCGGAACCCTGATCGACGGAACGGTGTTCGATAGTTCCGCCAAGCAGGGCGCGCCGGCCACAATCAGAATAAATGAAATGAGCAAGTGTTGGGTGGAAGGGATGCAGCAGATGAAAGTCGGCAGCAAGAGCAAGTTGGTCTGCCCATCGAGTCTCGCCTATCGCGACAAGGGTCTGCCCCCCCTCATCAAACCCGGCGCAACGTTAGTGTTCGAGGTCGAACTCCTCGAGATCGTGGCCAAGTAGCCCCGCACTTCAGACCGTGGCGCGTGAAGCGCGAGGATTCGCCGCTCGGCTATCCTGCCGGCGAGTCCCCCTCTTGTCCAGACGTGCAGGCTCTCGAAGTTCTGCTACGCCAAATGGTTTTCCCGCAGCCCAATCCCCTATTTCCATTCAAGGGTAGCCTGGTCGATCCTCAAATGCGCGCGTCGAACGAGCACCTTCTGAGCGTGCGCGTTCCGCGAGCAGGAAGGGCACCTGGCCGCTCCCCTCCGACCTTTCTCAGGCCGCGCGTTGCGCGAGCACAGAAGATCATCAGGCTCCATCCCCACCCCCTCGAATAGGGAGATTTGCCTGAGTTTCCAATACTCTTCGCCTTGACTTAGTGGCGATCCCGAGGCTAATCTACGCCTCTTTTAGCCCTCCGTTGGCCCTTGAACAGGGAGGGGTGAAGTGTACCCTCGGCCATTGGTGTCACTTTTCTTGTGTTGTCGATGGGATAAGAGGAGTTGCTTGTGATAAGCGGACACCCTGAACTCGTCGCTGCTATTTCGTCCGAGATCACCAGAAACGGACCAATTCCCTTCGTCCGCTTCATGGAACTGGCGCTCTATCACCCTCAATTCGGCTATTACATGCGCCAGCCGAACGGTGAGGACCATGAACGGATCGGATGGGCCGGCGATTTCTACACCAGCTCCGATGTGTACCCGATTCTCGGCCGCGCACTTGCTGCGCAGGCCAGACAAATGGACGAATTAGTGGACCGCCCCACTCCCTTCACGCTTGTCGAAATGGGTGCCGGCAAAGGATTTTTAGCCCGAGACTGTCTGGCGGCGATTCATGCCGAGCAGGATGACTTTGCATCGCGTGTCCGCTTTGTCCTGATCGAACGGAGCCCTGCCATGCGGGAACTGCAGCGCCAGAGCTTGGCTCCATGGCTCAGCAAGCCGGGCCTTGTCACCTGGGTGGAAGGCCTTGATGGCCTGGCCCCGCAGAGCGTGACCGGTCTGTTCTTCAGCAATGAGCTGATCGATGCCTTTCCGGTGCACCGAATTCAAGTCACGGCCGAACGGACCGAAGAACTCTGTGTAGACTATCGGGACGGACGCTTTGTGGAATGCCTCAAACCCCTGTCGACGGCCGCGCTCGCTCAATATTTACAGCAACTCAATACCACGTGGCCGGAGGGCTACCGAACCGAGGTGAATCTCCACGCTATGGACTGGATGGAGCAAGTCGCTCGGCGGATGGATCGTGGGTTTGTCTTGACGATCGATTACGGCCACACGGCGCAGGATCTCTATGGGCCCGAGCGGAAGGACGGCACGTTCCTCTGCTACTTCAAGCAGCTGACGAACGAAGATCCATTCATTCGCGTCGGCGAGCAGGATATGACCGCCCACGTAGATTTTTCGAGCCTGGCCGCTATGGGTGAGAAGCAGGGACTCCACGTGACGGGGTTCACGAACCAAATGAGTTTTCTGATGGGGCTCGGCGTTGAAGAGATGATCGGGGAATTGGAGCCGGAGAGCCCGGAGTTTCGCGCAGCGATCCATCTCCTGAAACCCGATGGTATGGGCAGTACGTTTAAGGTGCTCGTTCAACACAAGGGAATGAGCCATCCGGACCTGGACGGTTTGAAATTCAAACCCTTCTTCGGCTCAGCGCTGGCAGCAAACAGGGTCAATGGTCAACAGTCATTAGTCAATCAGGAGACCATCAGCCTTCTCCAATGACAACTGACCAGCGACCATTGACGTTCATGCGTTACACGTTTCACGCTTCACGGGGCCTGCATGGGTAACGAATCGGTTCCGCTGAATTATCTGCCGATCCTGCTGTTTATCGGCATTGGCGTTGCCTTCGGCGCCGTGGCGCTGCTCGCCGGCTCGCTCGTCCGGCCGAGTCGTCCCTATCGAGCCAAGCTGGCCCCCTATGAGAGCGGAAGCCCGCTGTTCTCCGACGCGCGCATCCAGTTTCCGATGCGCTACTACATCATCGCGATGCTGTTCGTCATTTTCGATATCGAGATCATTTTCATGATCCCCTGGGCCGTCCGATTTCAGTCGCTCGGCCTACTGGGACTCATCGAAATGCTCGTGTTTATCAGCATCCTGCTGGCCGGATTCTGGTACGCCTGGAAGAAGGGGGCGCTCGAATGGGACTAGCGCGCGGAAGGAGAGCAGTTCTGAGTGCTGAGTTGCGTTCGGAAACCCAGGACTCAGCACTCAGCACTCGGAACTGGAGCGAAGCGACATGAGCTTTTTGGAGAGACAGTTTGAGGCGAATATTCTGACGACCAATCTGGACGCGGTCGTGAATTGGTCTCGGAAGTCGGCTTTGTGGCCGATGACCTTTGGCCTCGCCTGCTGCGCCATCGAAATGATTGCGACTGTGGCGTCGCGGTACGACATGGATCGTTTCGGCGCCGGAGTCTTTCGGGCCTCGCCAAGGCAGGCCGACCTCATGATCATCGCCGGCACTGTGGCGCGCAAGATGGCGCCGGTGATCCGCCGCATCTACGACCAGATGCCGGAACCGCGGTATGTCATTTCTATGGGCTCCTGCGCCACCTCAGGCAACCACTACAATAGTTACGCGGTGGTCCAAGGCGTCGACCAGATTATTCCGGTCGATGTCTATGTGCCTGGCTGTCCGCCCCGTCCGGAAGCGTTGCTCGATGGATTGCTGAAGTT
>DASQFV010000129.1:0-12841 GCA_035632975.1 Nitrospiraceae bacterium | reverse complement strand
CTTCTTGTAACACTCTCACCGGCCGGGGCTGGGTGAGCCTCAACTGCGCGCATCGAACGAGCGCCGTTTCATCGCGCGCGTTCTGCGAGCACGGAGGCCGCCCACCCCCGGCCGCATTTTTACCCTTGGCGCTGCTTGTGGCGCGGATTCTCGCAGAGGATTCGCACCACGCCCTTGCGCCGGACCACCCTACATTTGGCACAGATCGGCTTGACGGATGATCTCACTTTCATATCTATTTCGCGCTCCTACTTAAACCGATAGGTGATCCGCCCGCGCGTCAGGTCGTACGGCGACAGTTCCACGGTCACTTTATCCCCTGGAAGAATACGGATAAAATGCATGCGCATTTTCCCGGAAATGTGTGCGAGAATCTTATGGCCATTGTCCAGCGACACACGAAACATCGCGTTCGGTAACGTCTCGTTCACCGTGCCTTGAATTTCGATCACATCTTCTTTCGGCACGTAGTACCTCTATCCCTTCTCCCCGAACTGTACGACCACGTCCCCAGCTCCTCAGAGCCGACTCAAAATACGAGGTGGTCCACTCGGCTCAATCACAATCGTATGTTCAAAATGCGCCGAGAGACTCCCGTCTACCGTCACCGCCGTCCATCGATCCTCAAGAACCTTGACGGCAGCGCCACCCATGTTGACCATCGGTTCGATCGCAAGGACCATCCCTGCCTGCAATCGGGGTCCCTGCCCAGGCTTCCCATAATTCGGCACCTGCGGATCTTCATGCAACTGCCGGCCAATCCCATGGCCGACGAACTCCGTTACGACCGAGTAACCGGCGGACTCCACATGCCGCTGAACCGCATGAGAAATGTCTGACAGGCGATGACCCACCACCGCTTCCTTGATTCCGAGATACATCGCCTCTTCAGTCACGTGAACCAAGCGGGCACTCTGATCGGTCGTCTGCCCCACCGCGACCGTGACCGCCGAGTCCCCGTAAAACCCATCGACGATCGCCCCTAGATCGAGCCCGATGATATCTCCCTCCTTCAGCACTCGCGTGGAGGGAATCCCGTGAACGACCTGATCATTCACCGAGGCACAGAGCGTCTTTGGATAACTCCGATACCCCTTAAACGCGGGCCGCGCACCACGGGACCGAATCTCTTCCTCGGCTAATCGGTCCAGTTCATCGGTCGTGATGCCTGGCCGGACGGCCTTCTGCAATATCTGTAACGTCTCTGCCACCACTTTTGACGCCCGGGCCATCACCGCAATCTCGTCCGGCGTCTTGAGAATGATCATGTCACCCGGTACGGTGCCAGCTCCTGCGAGAGATGCTGAAAGACGACATCCACTGCGCCCGAACCATCCAACTGGAGTAGCAGCCCTCGCTCTTGGTAATAGTGCACAAGCGGGGCAGTTTGCTCATCGTATACTTTTAGGCGCATCTCGATCGCATCGCAACGGTCATCGCTGCGCTGCATGAGCGGCTCTCCGCATCGATCGCAAATTCCATCCGCCTTGGGCGGCGCAAAGTCTACATGGAACGTCGCTTGGCATTTCGGGCAACTTCGACGCCCGCTCAATCGCCTCACAACATCCTCACGCGAAACCTGGAAATTCACGACCCGGTCCAGCGCGATCCCCTTGGAGGTCAAAACCATTCCCAATGCTTCCGCCTGCGGAACGGTCCTGGGAAATCCGTCCAGAACAAATCCATTCGCGCAGCTGGGATCAGCTAACTTCTCCCTCACCAGCCCAATCACCACGGCATCAGGAACCAGATTCCCCTGATCCATGTCGCGCTTCGCTTCGAGACCCAGCGCAGTCTGATTGCGAACCGCCTCGCGGAGAAGATCGCCGGTCGAAATCTTCGCCGCCTGCCACTGCGCCGCAATACGATCGGCCTGAGTTCCCTTGCCTACTCCTGGTGCGCCGAGAAACACCACCCGCATGGATTTCCCTCACCCACTCCGTCCACGGAGAGGGGCCATGCCCTTACCGAGAAACCCTTCGTAATTCCGCATTAACATGTGGGACTCAATCTGCTGGGCCGTATCGAGACCGACACCGATCACGATCAGCAGCGAGGTACCACCGAAATAGAAAGGCACATTCAATTTATAGATCAACAATTCAGGGATCACACAGACGATCGCAAGGTAAATCGATCCGGCAAACGTAATTCTCGTGAGTACCTTATAAATGTAGTCGGAAGTCCTGGTTCCAGGACGAATCCCGGGAATGAATCCCCCGTACTTCTTCATGTTGTCGGCCATGTCCACCGGGTTCAAGACCACGGCGGTATAAAAGAAACAGAAGAACAGAATAAGGCCAACGTACATCAGTGTATATAACAGCGACCCAGGCGCGAGCTGAGCGCCGAAGGCCTTTACCCAAGGCGTCTGGAAAAACCCGGCAATCGTCGCAGGAAATGCGATAATCGACGATGCAAAAATAGGCGGAATCACCCCCGCTGTATTGATCTTCAGTGGAATATGCGTGCTCTGCCCGCCAAACACTCGTCGTCCGATGACCCGCTTTGCGTACTGAACCGGCACTTTCCGTCGTCCACTTTCCAGGAAGACAATGGCTGCCACCACGACGACCATGAGCACGGCGAGGGCGCCCAGCAAGACAATGCTGAGCTGCCCGACCTTGTATAAATCGAATGTCTGGGCCAAGGCGGCAGGCAGGCGCGCGACGATCCCCGCAAAAATAATCAAGGAAATACCGTTCCCGATGCCTCGCTCGGTAATCTGTTCACCGAGCCACATCAGGAAGCCCGTACCGGCCGTCAAGGTGATGACCGTCATAAGACGGAATCCCCACCCACCGCTCATCACGAATGCGCCGTTATTCATTTGTTCGAGACCTACGGCAATCCCGAAGCCCTGAATCACAGCAATGCCGATTGTCCCGAACCGAGTGTACTGAATAATCTTTTTTCGACCGCGCTCGCCCTCTTTGGCCAACTTTGTCAGGTGCGGGACCACCACGGTCAGCAACTGAAGAATAATCGAAGCGCTGATGTAGGGCATAATGCCCAGCGCTAAGATCGTCAACCGCGAGAGCGACCCGCCTGAAAAAATATCCAAAAACCCGAGCAGCGCGCCGCCTTGCTTTTGCAGAAAATCGGAGAGGGCGTCGCCATTGATCCCAGGCGTGGGAATATGCGCCCCGATCCGATACACTACCAACATCCCCATGGTAAAGAGGATACGGGTACGCAGCTCAGGGATTTTGAAAATATTCTGAAAACTGGTCAGGAGTCTCTCAAACACCGGGGATGACCTCGATTCTCCCTCCAGCTGCTCGAATCTTTGCCTCTGCGGACTTACTGAACTTGTGCGCCTGTACAACGATCGCCTTCGTGAGGTCTCCGTCTCCAAGAATCTTGATGGGCAACGATTTACGTTTGACCAAGCCGACATCGACCAGGGCCTGTGGCGTGATGGTACCGGACACGATCATGTCACCCAAGCTTTTCAGGTTGACGATCGAGTACTCCTTACGAAATACGTTTGTGAAGCCATGCTTCGGCACTCGGCGGATCAGAGACATCTGGCCGCCTTCAAACCCGCCCGCCTGGCGGCTCCGACCGCCGGATCTGGCTAACAAACCCTTATGGCCCTTCCCCGATGTTTTCCCATGACCAGAACCTGGACCACGGCCGATACGCTTACGTCGTTTCCTGGATCCTTTTGCAGGACCGAGCTCATGTAAGTTCATTGTGGCTGCACTTCCAATAGATATCCAACTTTCCCAATCATCCCTCTGACTTGTGAAGTATTGGGACGGGTCACCGTCTGTCGGATCTTCCTCAGGCCGAGGCCACTCAAAACAAGTCGATGCTTTTGCGGCGTGCCAATTGGACTTCGTCGCAACGTTATCACGAACCCCTTGGGAGCAGCCTTGGCTGTCTTCGCGGTAGGCATTAGGCACTCACCCTATCCTGTGCGTCGCCCACCACACTCCGGCGCATTTTGAGAACATCTTCAGCATTGCGAAGCTGACAGAGACCGTTGAGCGTGGCGCGAACCGTATTAAATGGATTTCCACGGCCCAGCGTCTTAGCAATGACGTTATGGACGCCGGCGACCTCGACCACCGCCCGGACGGCACCCCCAGCAATAATTCCTGATCCCTTCTTTGCAGGCTTGAGGAGGACATGCTCGGCCCCGAACAGCCCATGCACCTCGTGCGCAATTGTCCCAGACGTGAGGGCGACATGCACCAGATTTTTCTTAGCCTGTTCAACCGCCTTCGAAATCGCTACGGGCACTTCGGCGGCCTTCCCTTTCCCGATGCCCACCCATCCCTGTCCATCTCCAACGACAACCAGCGCACAGAAATTGAACCGCTTTCCACCCTTCACGACTTTCGCCACGCGGTTGATAAAGACAACCTTGTCCTTCAGGCTTAGTTCATCTGGATTAACTCGCACGCTCGTTGCCCTCTCCGGTCGTTAGGTTAAGATTACTAAAATTTTAGACCGCCTTCACGCGATGCCTCAGCCAACGCTTTGACGCGTCCGTGGTACATCCGACCGCCACGATCAAACACCACGGCCTGCACCTTGGCGGCCTTAGCCCGTTCGGCTAACAACTTTCCCACAGCCTTTGCGCCATCGATGCTGCCGGTGGATTTCACCGACGTGCGCAGAGACTTATCCAGGGAGGATGCGGCTGCCAATGTTGCCCCTTTAAGATCGTCAACGATCTGGGCATAGATATGAGAGCGGCTGCGAAACACGTTAAGACGTGGACGTTCGGCGGTTCCAAAGACTCGCTTTCGCACCCGCTGTTTCCGCCTGGTCAACTGACTCGCTTTTTCTGCAGTATTCATGATTTACCCTTACTTCCCTGTCTTTCCGGCCTTCTTACGCAACACTTCCCCGACATAGCGAACGCCCTTTTGCTTATAGACGTCGGGAGGCTTGATGGCTCGCAAGTCCGCCGCAACCTGACCCACCAAGCGCTTGTCAGCCCCCTTCACATTGATCAGCGTTTGCTTGTCCACCTTCACGTCGATTCCAACCGGAATCGGATAGGTGACCGGGTTGATATACCCCAAATTGAAGCTCATCGTCCGACCCTGCACGGCGGCCTTATACCCAACCCCGGTGATTTCTAAGTTACGTTCGTAACCCTTCGTCACACCCTGAACAATGTTACTCAACTCGGCGCGAGTCAACCCGTGCAGTGCACGGATTTGACGGTCCTCATTTGAGCGGCTCACCACGAGCTGTCCATCCGCAATCGAGACCCCAAGGCCTGTGGACAACGACCAATCGAGTTTCCCGAGCGGGCCCTTCACGGACACGATTGGCCCGGCGACTTTTACATCCACTCCTGCTGGAATCTGAATTGGTTTCTTGCCTATGCGTGACATCAATGCCTCGTTACCTAGCACGCCGCTGCAATGACAATCTGGTTCGCTCGACCCATTACCAGATCGAGCACAGAACTTCTCCGCCCAGTCCAGCACGGCGAGAATCCTGATCCGTCATCAACCCCTTCGAGGTGGACAGGATCGCCACGCCAATGCCGTTTTTGACTCGCGGGATGTCTTTGATCCCTACATACACACGGCGGCCCGGCTTGCTCACCCGCTGCATGCCGGTCACCATGGGTTGCCCTTCTGCCACATATCGTAACTGCACTTTCAGCACCGGATGCCCGTCCGCGACGTCCGCCTGGACGCTCTGAATATAGCCTTCATTCTGTAGAATCCGAAGGACCTCGCGCTTGAGACGGGAGGCCGGAACGCTCACGACATCGTGACGTCGGCGAAACCCGTTTTGCAATCGTACTAATAGGTCACTAATGGGATCTGTAACCATACCAACCCTTTCACCAACGTTCTTCGTGTGACCAGATGCGAATCACCAGCCCGGTAGCGTGGAAAGCGGATAATTTACCAACTCGACTTCCGAACCCCCGGGATCTCACCCTTCAGGCTCAGCAACCGAAAGCAAATTCTGCACATACGAAACCGGCGCAAGAACCCTCGAACACGCCCGCAGATCTCACACCGGTGATAGTCTCTGACCGGAAACTTCGCCTTGACGGCCGATTTATTTCTGAGCGCTAATCTCGACACCTGCGGCTCCTTCGCTTGATATTATGTCCGGAATGGCATTCCCAAATGCTTCAGCAGCGCCCGGCCCTCATCGTTGGTCCTGGCGGTCGTGACAATCGTGATATCCATCCCATGGATGGATGCAACCTCGTCGTACTTAATCTCGGGGAAGATGAGCTGTTCTTTGAGTCCAAGCGTGTAATTACCTCGGCCATCGAACGACTTAGGCGAGACACCTCGGAAGTCTCGAATCCGTGGCAACGACAACGTCACGAGACGATCGAAGAACTCCCACATCCTGCGACTACGCAACGTGACCTTTGTGCCGATCGGCATCCCTTGGCGCAACTTGAAAGAAGCGATGGCCTTCTTTGCCTTCGTAATCAATGGCTTCTGGCCCGTGATCGCACCCAATTCCCCGGCCGCGCTCTCCAGCAGCTTCACGTTTTGAATGGCTTCTCCCATCCCCACGTTCAACACAATCCGCTCAAGCTTCGGGACCTGCATGATGTTTTTGTAGCCGAACTCTTTCATGAGTGCGGGCACAACCTTCTGCAAGTAGGCCTCCCGCATCCGTGGATTGAACTTGGACTCTTCGCTGCCCTCGTCCATCGCCTTCGGTACCGACGACCCTTCTTTTTTCTTGGGTGGCCGCCGCTCCGACGTCTTACCGCTTTTTCCTGATTCAACCTTCGCCATCCGGCGTCCTCACCCTACTCGACTGACTCGTTCGATTTTTTGCTGACACGGACCCGTCGGCCATCATCGAGCGTACGCACCCCCAGCCTGGTCGGTTTCTGCGTCACAGGGCACAGATACATCACATTTGAAATCGCAAAAGGCGCTTCCCGTTCGAGAATGCCACCTTGCTTGACTTTCTGATTCGGCTTCGTGTGGCGCTTGATCATGTTCAACTTTTCGACCACAACCTTTCCCACTGCGGGATCAACCGAAAGCACTTTCCCGGACTTTCCTCGATCGCGCCCCGCGATCACGACCACCACATCCCCCTTACAAATTCGACTCTTCTTCAACGCCTGCTTATTCATCCCGCCGTCTCCACCCTCGCTACAGCACTTCCGGAGCTAGGGAAATAATCTTCATGAACTTCTTCCACCGCAGCTCACGCGCGATCGGCCCAAAGATACGAGTCCCTACGGGATCCCCATCCTTATTGATCAGTACGCAGGCATTCCGATCAAACTTGATGTAGGAACCATCCTCGCGACGCACTTCCTTGGTCGTCCTCACGACCACCGCGCGACTCACATCACCCTTCTTGACCGTTGCCGCAGGAATGGCCTCTTTCACAGCCACAACGACAATATCTCCGAGAGAGGCATACCGACGCCTGGTTCCACCAAGCACATGAAAACACATGGCCTGCTTGGCACCGGAATTATCGGCCACGTCCATGTAGGTATAGCTCTGAATCATAGTTCCTGTGTTTTCTCTACCCTTCTCACGATCTCGACCTACTCACCCCGTCCCTTTTCCACAACTTCGACAACCCGCATATGCTTATCTTTACTGATCGGCCTCGTCTCGACCATGCGCACGCGGTCGCCGATTCTACACGTATTGTCCTCATCGTGAGCCTTGAATTTCGTTACCCGTCGAAGCACCTTCCGATAGAGTGGGTGGATAACCGAACGCTCAATCTCGACGACCACGGTCTTATTCATCTTATTGCTGACCACACGCCCAACCCATTCACGCCGCTTATTTGCTGACGCTCCCATCCTCACGCCCCTTCCGCCGTGGTGGAGGTTGGATCGATCTGCGCGATCTCGCGCTGAATCGTCTTCACCCTGGCAATCGATCGCTTCGTCTTTCGCAACTGCATAGGGTTTTCCAACCGTCCAGTTCCCAGCTGAAAACGAAGATTGAAGAGTTCCTGCGTAAGCTGCTGCGTCTTCTCCGCAAGCTCAGGTCCCGTGAGTTGCCGTAATTCCTTCAGATCCATGGATGTGCTCCCTGCCCTTACGCCTGGTTCGATCGATGCGAAAACTCACCGCGAGTGACACACCTCGTGGCAATGGGCAACTTATGTGAGGCCAAACGGAACGCCTCACGGGCGACCTCCGGCGTCACGCCATCCATCTCATAGAGAATGCGGCCAGGCTTCACAACGGCGACCCAGTACTCCGGGTTGCCCTTCCCCTTACCCATTCGAGTCTCAGCCGGCTTCTTGGTGATCGGCTTATCCGGGAAAATTCTCGTCCAAACCTGGCCACCGCGCTTCACACACCGTGTGATCGCGATGCGGGCCGCCTCAATCTGTCGGCTGGTGATCCAGCCAGGCTCCAGCGCCTTGAGCCCAAACTCTCCAAGGGTAATCTGACTGCCACGATAGGCCTTGCCGGTCATACGCCCCTTCATCATTTTGCGGAACTTAACTTTCTTTGGTGCTAACACGCGATCCTCTCCACTTACCCAAGTCTGCGGTCAAATGCTGATTCTTTATTGAGGGGCTGCAACGGAAGGACCTCCCCCTTATAAATCCAGGTCTTGATACCAATCTGCCCCATCGTCGTGTGGGCTTCGGCAAACCCGTAGTCGATGTCCGCCCGGAGGGTATGGAGAGGCACACGGCCTTCGCGGTACCACTCTGAGCGCGCGATCTCTGCCCCGCCAAGACGGCCCCCGACCATAATCTTGATACCTTGGGCTCCAAGACGAAGTGCGGACTGCACACTTCGCTTCATGGCCCGACGGAACGCCACTCGCTTTTCCAACTGGGTGGCGACGTTTTCACACACCAACTGGGCATCCAGTTCCGGCTTCTTGATTTCCTTCACCGTAATGTACACCTGACCGGAGTAGCTCTTCTCCAACTCCGCCTTGAGCTTATCGACCTCAGCCCCCTTACGACCGATGATGATACCAGGGCGCGCGGTGTGGATAATCACCCGCGTCTGGTCTCCAGATCGCTCGATTTCAACCTTGGCCACACCAGCATGAAAGAGACGCTGCTTGACCATCTTGCGGATCCTGATATCCTGATGGAGCAACTTTGCATAATCCTTGCTGGCATACCACCGAGATGACCAAGTAACGTTGTATCCTAGCCGGTACCCGATCGGATGTGTCTTGTGCCCCATAACGATTAGTGCCTCACTCAGACAGGAAATGAATCCGTTCCGTTAGCCGCCTCTATCTACTTTTTTCCTTCACACTTGCAGCCGACACGACGACAGTAATGTGACTCATGCGCTTTTGAATCGCATTCGCACGCCCCTGCGAGCGAGATCGAAAGCGTTTCAACGTCGGCCCGCAATCAACAAACGCCTTCGAGACCACCATCGATTCACTGTCGCCCATCTCCTTTTGCTCCGCATTGGCCACGGCGGACCTCAAAATCTTCTCGACCACCTTCGCCGCCTGACGCGGCAAATTTCTGAGCAATGCCAGGGCCATTGGAACTTGCTGCCCGCGGATCATATCGATCACCGGGCGGGCCTTCCTCGGAGAGACACGTACGAACCGTAGGACTGCTTGTGCTTCAGTCATAACCGTTTCATCCAATCGAGTGTGCCGAGACCAGAGCCGGTCGCCTACTTGAGGGCGACCGCCTTCTCTGTCCTGGCATGCCCATGCCCCTTAAAAAACCTGGTCGGAGCAAACTCTCCCAGCTTGTGCCCAACCATGTTTTCCGTCACGAAGACAGGAATAAACTTCTTCCCGTTATGAACCGCGAACGTATGTCCGATCATATCCGGAATGACCGTGGAGCGTCGCGACCAAGTCTTAATGATCTTGCGATCTTTATTCTGATTCATCCGCTCCACTTTCTGAAGCAAATGGTCGTCAACGAATGCGCCCTTACTGACTGACCTCGGCATCGCGTACTCCTACTTGCGGCGGGAAATAATGAACTTGTCCGTCGCCTTGTTATTCCGGGTCTTGTAGCCCTTGGTCGGAAGGCCCCATGGGGAGACCGGATGGGGGTTGCCCTGTCCAGATTTTCCTTCACCGCCACCATGCGGGTGGTCGACCGGATTCATTACGACACCACGCACATTCGGGCGTCGGCCCAACCATCGCGTCCGACCTGCCTTCCCGACATTAATATTCTCGTGATCCGTATTCCCAACCTGTCCGACGGTTGCCATGCAGGTTGAAAGAATTTTCCGCATTTCACCGGACCTGAGTCGCACCTGCACATATTCGCCATCACGGCCCATCACCTGAGCAGAGCCTCCCGCACTACGAATCAGTTGTCCGCCTTTTCCCGGCTTCAACTCTACATTATGAATGGTGGTTCCCAACGGCATACTGGACAAGGGCAACGCATTCCCAGTACGAACCTCTGACGCAACACCGGACTGCACCACGTCCCCGACTTGTAAGCCAACAGGGGCCAGAATATAACGCTTCTCGCCATCCTTATAGTGCACCAAGGCAATCCGTGCCGACCGATTGGGATCGTATTCAAGCGCGGCAATGGTCCCGGGAATTCCGGTCTTGTCGCGCCGGAAATCAATTTTTCGATAGAGCCGTTTATGCCCACCCCCACGGAACCGTACAGTCGTCCGCCCATCGTTGTTCCTTGCGCCGGTACTGCGACGGAATGACGTAAGCGATTTTTCAGGCCTCTTTTTCGACAGCTCTTCGGTCGTCACCGCAGTCATCCCGCGACGCCCCGGTGTCCTTGGCTTGTATACTCTGATTCCCATGCTACAGTCGTCCTTCCAGCACACCGAGATCAGCCTGGTGCAACGTCCCGCTATGCGCTCTCGTAGAGCTCCAACTTCTCGCCTTGCTTGAGCTTGACGAAGGCCTTTTTCCAATCCGATCGCTTACCAGAGAAACGCCCCAAGCGCTTCACCTTCCCGCGAACATTCATCACGTTCACTCGCTCGACCTTCACCTTCAGCAATGCTTCGACCGCTCGCTTAATCTGGACACGATTCGCATCCGGGTGAACGAGAAAACCCACCGTGTTGTTGCTTTCCCGCATTGCCGTGATCTTTTCCGTCAGCAACGGCTGCAGCAGAATGCTATGGAGACCCGCCTTCATGCCCAGAGTTCCTTCACCCGCGGCAACTCGCGCTCAAGAATCAGAATCAATTCAGCTCGAACGATATCGTAAACGTTCAATCCTTCAGGTCCCACCACACACACATTAGGAAGATTCCCCGCAGCTTGAACCAATCCAGCATGCCCTGCACCTGCCACAACCAAGGCATACGCCCCCGCACCCAAATTGGTCAGTGCTTGGGCCAACAATTTCGTCTTTGGCTGGTCCAACGACAAATTCGACACAATCACCACTTGTCCGTCTGCTAACTTTGCCGAAAGCGCGCTTTGAAGCGCTGCACGATACTTCTTTTTTGGCATGCTGTAGGAATAATCACGTGGCTTCGGCCCAAACACCGACCCGCCATGGCGCCATATAGGAGAGCGTATCGAGCCTACCCGTGCGCGCCCAGTATGCTTTTGCTTCCATGGCTTTTTCCCAGACCCCGTCACTTCTCCTCGCCGCAATGTCGAAGCCGTACCCTGACGCTCACAGGCACGCTGCATCACCACCGCTTCATGGACTAAGGCCGTGTGCGGCTTACAGCCAAACACTTCGTCAGGAAGATCGACAGACCCGACTTTCTGTCTCTTCAGATCAACGACATCAACCGTGGGCATGCCCTACCCCTTCTTCGACTTTCTCACCATAATCAGTCCATTTGCCGCGCCAGGGACTGCCCCTCGAACGAACAGCAAGTTCTCATCAGGCCTGGATTCAATAACTTTTAATCGCTGGACCGTAATCCGCTTAGCCCCCATGTGCCCAGGCAAGGTCTTCCCTTTCCAGACACGAGAAGGATATGAACTGGCCCCCATCGAACCGGGATGGCGATGGAACATGGACCCGTGAGATTCAGGACCGCCGGCATAATGATGCCGCTTCACCACCCCCTGAAACCCCTTTCCCTTGGAAATACCGATAACATCCACCCAGTCACCCTTTTTAAAGATATCGACTTTGATGGATTGCCCTACCGCCACCTCGCCAACTTTTTGAAACTCTCTGAGTACACGGGTGGCTGGAGCCTCAGTCTTCTTCAGATGCCCCAGCTCGGCTTTGGACAACTTGCGTTCTTTCACTTCGCCAAAAGACAGTTGGACGGATTCATACCCATCGCGTTCTTTTGTCTTGATCGTGACCACGCGGCAAGGACCCGCCTCGATTACGGTCACAGGCGTAAACCGCGTCTCGTCAAATATCTGGGTCATCCCCAGTTTCTTACCCAGCAACCCGTTCGTCATGCGTAACGTTCCTTGTCAGTCGTCTACCCTTAGAGCTTAATCTCGACATCCACGCCGGCGGCCAAGTTCAACTTCATCAGGGAATCCATGGTTTCAGGAGTCGCGTCCATGATGTCCATCAAACGCTTGTGCGTTCTGATTTCGAACTGCTCGCGAGCCTTCTTATCTGCATGCGTGGCACTCTGCACCGTAAACTTCTCGATGCGCGTAGGTAGCGGAATCGGCCCTACAATTTTCGCTCCGCTCCGTCGGACGGTCTCAACGATTTCCGCCACCGACTGGTCTAACACGCGGTAATCAAACCCGCGCAACCGAATCCTGATTCTTTGTTCAACCTTAACCATTCATTCCTCTATTCATCCGGCCAATCATTACGCCAGAATTTCAGTGACGACACCGGAGCCGACCGTCTTGCCCCCCTCGCGCACGGCAAACCGCAACCCCTGATCCATCGCAATCGGGCTGATCAACTCCCCCGTCACACTCACATTGTCCCCCGGCATCACCATCTCCACCCCCGGATT
>DASQFV010000128.1:0-2763 GCA_035632975.1 Nitrospiraceae bacterium | reverse complement strand
ACCTTTAATGCGCTTACTTGCTGGCGTAAAATAGCCGATGTGCTCAAAGGCGACTTCGATCGGAATGGCGTCTGGTAAGGCGAGGAGCGAGGTGTCGGGCGGGGAGTCTTCCGGGACGAGTCGTCGTTGCACTGCTACGGTGTCGTCTGGCTTTTTTTCCCGGGTTTTCGACGAGTATTGCATAGCGTTGCCTTTATCAGCCCTCCTTGGGGTTGTCCTGGGGCTGATCTATGTAAACGTATGTAAGATCTATGTAAACGTATGAGAGACGCTTGGAAGGCGTCTAATCTGTTTTTTATCAAGATCTTCGAGCCGGAGGACTTAGGTAAATGCCACCCCTGACTTAGGTAAATGCCACCCCTGACTTAGGTAAATGCCACCCCCTCAGATCGAGTTATCCACAGCCCTTTTCCATGCCTATGCCCCTGGTAAGGTGAGTCGCCTCCCCCAGAACTCTCTGTATCGGGGTCCCAGGAGCGGGCACAAGAAAATTGATGGGAGCGACTCGGACTACCGCCTGCTCCTGGGATCCCATATCACGCAAGAAACCTTGCGGTAGCGAGCGAGTCGCTCTTGCACAGTTCGGGGGTCGGCAAAGATCTGTGTAATTTTTCCGTTAGCCTGGGACGTACTCGCGCAAGGCGGGGCGGGGTGACAGCCGCAGCTCTTCCACCACAGGCGGCGGTACCTGGTCGAAACGTAGTTCGTGGGTGCCGAAGCGGTTGATGTGGCCGATCTTGTAGGGTGCCAGCCGCGCGATGATGTCCGGCGTGACGGCATAGCCCTCATCGACTAAGGCCTGCAATCCCCGGGTCATCGCGACCACATTGTGAAAAACCACCAAATTCGCCACCAGGTGATTGTACCGGATGATTTTGCGCTGCTCTTCCCGGTTGTTCTGACGAATGATACCCTCACCTCCAAACGCGACCCATTGGACAAAGCCATTCCACGCTTCGGCCGTATTGGTCGCTGCAGAGATGGTCCGCCGCATCTCTTCGTCGCTGATGAAGTTGAGGAGGAAGATGGTGCGGACGACACGCCCGAGGGCACAAAACGCCGTGTATAGCTTGTTCTTCTGGCTGTGTGTGCCGAGCTTACGCAGGATGGTCGACGCGCGCATTTTGCCCTGACTGATGGACATGGCCACGCGTAACATATCAGGCAGATGGGTTTCGATCAGGGTCCAGTGCACCGTGTCCGTAAAGAGGTCGCGGAGATGGACGATGTGGTCCAGGGCAAAGCGCTCGCTGGGTGCATAGAACGTCAGGTGCTTCCAGTTCCGGATGCGCGGCATCAGCTGGATCGCCAGGAGAGACGCCAGACCGAACACGGGCTCGGATTGGCCTTGGGTATCGGCGTGTAGGGTATCGGGACGAATCTCGGACCGGTTTTCCAAGAGCCCATCGAGAATATGGATCGCTTCCCAGACGCCGCAGGCAATGAAACTGCTGAACAGCGCGATGTAGGTGTCGGAGACGTGATAGTACCCAATGCCGCCCCACCCCCCGTAGCGGATATGATATTCACTGAGCAGGTTGTGTTCGTAGACGTCCCACTTCGTGCCGTCGGCCGCGGCCCGCTGTCCAGAGCCCCAATACTTGGGTAACCGAAACCGGTTGTAGTGATTGATGACCCCGACATTGGCCTCCAGGAGTTTCTGCTCGGTGATATGATGCTGATTGATATAGGCTACCTGCCGCCGGTCGATGCCGGGGAGGGACCGGGCGGTTTGCGTTGGCCCCAGATAGCAGCCATAGCAGAAGGTGGTGGTCACGTAGCGGGGGCGCGGCGCAAGGAGACGGGAGTCAAAGCCCGACAACGGCCCGAAGGCGGTGGTCCAGTTCAGCCAGTGTTCCGTATCCGTGAGGATGTCAACAATGGGGCATTCGGGCAGGCGCTCAGTGAGCAACTGGTCAATGACGGCAAAGCCTGCGGGTTCCGGCTGCTTGTCGAGCCGGTGTAGGACGGGTTCACCCCTTTTGATACTGAGCGCGGTGTTGGTGGGAAACGCAGCGTCCGTGGTACGAATCGTCTCGGCCAGCCGTGTGTGGAGGTCCTGCACGAACTGGGCGGGGTCTGCAGCAATCCCCACCTGGGCGCAGTAGGTCGGGACCGCCTGGGCGTACGCGTCCCAGGGAATCAACTGCGTCCGGTAATCACTAAACTGTTCACTGCCTTCGACGAAGAGATCGCCGGACTTGAGTTCCATTACAACGCACGACAGCACACACAGCTCCAGATATTTGCGGTCGATGGTCACCACGGGCAGGTCACGCCGCGGCCGGTTGGTGACGGCTTTCCACCAGCGGATAGGCACCCAGGAGAGATCCAAGGCGGAGGCGGTCTCCGCCTCGCGGAGTGGCAGCCGCGGCGCCCGGGCGTCCCGATGGCGTAAGACAAAGGCCAGGGCCTGCTCCAGGGCGGTATCGGCACTGGTCGAGGTCGGGTGCAGAAAGGCCACGATATCCAACAAAAGCTTGCGGTGGGGGCGGATGAGAGGGAGCAGAAAGGGTAAGTAGTGGTTCCCGGCATAGGCGAGATAAGCTTCACACCGTGCCAGAATGGTGTCACCATCCGCCCCGAGGAGCGCGCCCATCGTCCGGAGCTGTTCATCGGCCGTTTCACTCGTCTGCCAGCCGCTGACCAGTTGACTGAGCAACGTGATTAGGGCCTCGGTCTGTTCTTGGTGCTGCTCCCGGTAGTCATCGAGCGCTTCCTTGGCCTTGTGATGGAACTTGTGCATGAGCCGGATGCACATCT
>DASQFV010000127.1:0-8305 GCA_035632975.1 Nitrospiraceae bacterium | reverse complement strand
TGGCATCGTCCAGATGGGCATAACCAGAACAAAAAAGCGTCGGGAACCATTTCAGTCTGAACAGCCACCTCAACCTCGCAAGCCGCCACTGCATCCAGTCCTTGTCGTTTGTGATAGTCTCTCCAAGTGATAACGGCACCCTCACACCATACCGGCTTGGCCGTGATTGCGGTGTTCAAGGTGGTGAAGGGTCTGCTGTTACTCTTGCTCGGGTTGGGCCTCCTCAAGTTGGTGCATGCTGAGATCGCCACTCTGTTCTCGCTTCTGATCGAAGCGCTTCATTTGAATGCCGACTCGCGCCTTATCCATGCCCTGGTTCTGAAAGTGGATGCACTTCAACCTCAAAGTGTGCTGCTGGCGGGGCTTATCAGTCTGGGTTATGCAGGGATGTTGTTGGTGGAAGGTATTGGGCTGTGGCTGGAGTTCACCTGGGCCGCGTATCTGACGGTGGTGTCAACGAGCCTGCTGCTTCCGTTCGAACTCTACGAGGTCATTGAACAGGGGTCGATTCTTCGGATCGGCGTGCTGCTTTTGAATCTGGTCATTGTGCTCTACCTCATCAGCCAATTGAGGCGGCATACCTTGCGCTCACGGGCGCATCTCCCAAGACATGACTCGGTCGCCTGATCGAAACAGGGATTTGCTGTAGCTGACGCCTCTGCCTCGCCAGCCGCCCACTGCGTCCGTGTTCGTCGCCCCGTCGTATTCCCGGTCTCATTCTTAGTACGCTCGCCTTCTGAGGGCAGGAGGGATTTCATCGAGTCACGGCTAGCTCTTTGTCGCGGGCAGGCTGTTTACCAAGTTGCGGAAGGTATCGTTTTTCATGAAGCGCTGAAAGGACGAGGCCTGGCGCGGATCTGGCATCCCCCCTTCGCCAGGATTCCTGTTTTTGCGATGAATAAACGCTGTCTTGAGCGATTGCATCGCATGATTGAGGTCATTCATTTCCGCAAACGTGCAAGCCAAATTGTAGTGAAACATCGGGTAGGTGGGGTCTGCCTGTATCCCTTGCTCAAACGTGGCCTTTGCTTCCTTGAGATGACCGGTCATCCCATAGGCCATACCTAGATTGTCGATTAGGACGCGCCAAAGGGTCCTGTCGAGTTCCGGGTTTGCTTTTTCAAGCTCGAACGCTTTCTTATAGGGTGGAATAGCCTGGGCGTAATTGTTTTGCAGGTAGAGAGCGTTTCCAATATTGAGCAATTGCCTGCTATCGGGCGGAGGTTCTGGCACCGGCACCGGCGCCGCAACCGGCGGTGGTGCTGGCGCCGGAGTTTGTCTTGTCTCTGAAGGGAGCGGCTGCAAGCGAACGGTTTTGAGAATAGATTGAAAGAGCGGCGCATCGGCTGTGGTGTATTGCACCTTCGAAAGCTGGATGTCGGCATAGACGTTGTCTTGTGCCATGCACGCATACACAGTCTTTTGATCCAGCCGGACTCCCTGGATCTTGTGAAGGGTATATTCAAGGGTCGGTATCTCGCCGTCGGCGTTGAGTTTGATGTCCTGCCCACGGGTAACAAACGGGCCTTTCTGTATCAGTTGGAGCTGTTCCCTGCACCCTTGTGCCGAAGCCTGGGTCGGGACTTTCTCAAGGGTCACAGACACGTGGAGTCCTGTCTTGGGATGTGAGGCCATGAGAGAGCGGCGACCGTCTGGTTTTACCTGGTCCATGTCTTTCTTGAAACCTGATAAGTCGATCGAAAGTCCCAGGCCCTTCTCGGGCCATGTCACAAATGTCGGAGGTTCGTTGCTTCCCATAATCGCCTGTGAGGCGCCAGTGGGCCCCGCCGCCATGAAAAACCATAGGCTGACGGCGCAACCCACGATCACGTCCACAACACCAGACTGCGTTCTTTGGCTCGCCATGTGTTCTCCTCTGAAGACATGATGTGGTTCGTGTATGGCCAGTGTAGGACGTGACCTGCCTTCTCCAAAGGAAAATACTGTTTATGGCATGAGCTAAACGGAAGGCTATGCCAAGCATGGCTGAGATAAAGCTGACCTTAGCCTTAACGAGCCTTCTGTGGAAAATCCGGAGGGGATGGGTGAGCAGGAGTCACAGTTGGTGGCAGTTGGAATGGAGGATTGTGTAGCTGAAGGGGAGGGCCGAGGTTCATCGACGGACTTGGGGGCGGCTGCACAGTGACGCGACGCTGGCCACCCGGTGGATCGAGAACGGATTCAACATTCCCCTCGGGATCCTTGTACACGCGTGCCCCACCCTCAGAACCCAGCACTTGCTTTAAACGCTCGCTAGAGCCGGGTGCTTCAATTGGATGTTCCGCAAGTGCGAGCAGCATGTTTGGCCATGCCGCGCCGACGATGGCGAGAAAGATGACTATCCTATACATAACTACATTCTACTGCCGACGCGCGTCTGGTTGTAACCCCCCCCCCGCAACCGCGTCCGAGTCGTGGCTCGTCGTTCCTAGTCGGTATTTTGCCAGGGCGTTCCCCATTGACACTTTCATTTCACGAGACTAACCTGTCGCCAAATTTCGATCTTGGGGGAAATACTCGTCCGAAGGACTCAACCGTGCACTGGTTTGTTGGAAATTTGTGTGGGTCGTGAAAGGTATCTTGGAAATCTTGAAGAGAGGAATGTCATGTTTAGATGGACAACAAGTCGCCATGCTGGATCTATGACCACCTCGAATGAAGGCGAACGCATGCCACGGATTCGGAATGGCATACTCAGGCGAACGAATCTGATTGTACTGGCGTTCATGTTTTTGGGGCTGACCATGGCGCACGCTCAAGAGAGTCTTGAGGACTTGCAGAAAAGAAAAACGATCGCGGAAGCGGAGAAGGAGGCTATACAAGCGGAGACTGCACGCGATGAGGCTCGGAAGAAACAATCCGAATTGGGTGCTCCGCTCGATCCAGTAAAGAAGGCGAAAGATGATGCCGTGGAAGCAGCCAACTCGCCCGAAGCTATAACGAATGCCAAGAAGGCGCAGCCTGACGCCCAAAGCCTTTGCACGCAATGTATTAACGCCGCTCGGGAGGAGGTGAAACGATGCCTCGATTCGGCCATTAGCCAAGAGGATAAGAAGTCTTGTCTGGAGAAGCAGGAAACACGAACGAAGACTTGCTCGAACGGTGAGTGCAAAATTGAACGGGCGCCAGGAGGTAGTGTCCCCTCTGAGAAGAAATAGAGATCCGAAGATCAAAAGATGTCAGGAACCCTTTCGGTCCGAACAGCCGATTCAGCCCAGCCAGCCGCCCACCACGTCCGGTCCTCGTCGTTCGTGAAGCGTCGTTCGTGTTTCGCGACCGAAGCTATCAGCAGTCAGGGTTCAGCCATCAGCTCCCATACCGTGCAGAGAGTCCTATTGCTCTCTGCACGGCTTGAGGCTATTACTTCATTTTCCTGGGGTCTTGGTACACCATGAGGTGGGCGTAGGGGCTGCCTTCGAACATGATATAGACGCCGGAGGGGTTCGGGGCAGTCGGGAGCTTCGTGGCTGCTGCGTCGAAAGGCCACATGACCATCCAGTGCGGGGGCTCTTTCACAATCTTGGCCCCATCCCCCGACATGACTACTTTCCTATCTTTTTCAAAGTGTGAACCGCCGCGAGCCATGTAGGCGATGCCGGGCACCGTATTCGTCGGTTTCGGCGCCTGGTTCATGAGGTCGGTCATCCATTGCTGAACGGCAGCGTCCATACACATGGGGTCAGGATCCGGTAGATTCATCACGGAAGGGATGCAGGTAAAGCCGTTGGTGCTATTCTTGGTCTCGGTCAGCTTGCCATCAGCGCCATAGATCATGATACCGGCTTCTTTCGCAATGTGCGGCGGTGCTCCGCTTAACGCAAGCGCCGCTTGGTCCTTCTCGGACATCGCTTTTACTTCTTTGACGGTTGTACCCTTCTTAGACGGCTTGTCGCCCGCAGTGGCGATCGCCGGCACAATGAGGGTACAGGCAACCAGGATGGTGAGCACGATGTGTTGGGCCATGGTCTCCTCCTCGGTGAAGGTGAGTGATATGTATTCAGGGCGCCAAAGCTAGCGCAAACGGGAGGACAAGTCTATACGATTAACAACGGAGGCAGGGAGTCGTTCCCGAGAAGCTTATCCCAGCGCTCCGCCTAGCGTGTCCTGCGTAGCTGCTCCCAAAACGTCCGAAACGTTTCACGTTTAACCTTTCACGTTTCACGAGGTCTGCCATTCTTGACGCGCCTGCTTTCAGAGCGTAGGGTCTCGCCGTGGCTGAATCGCAGTAAGAGGTATTCAATGGCGTCAGCTTTTTCCCATGCCATTATCGCTCTGGCGATGGGGAAGGCCTTTCAGAACAAGGAATTGAGTTGGCGCGAGTTGTTCTTGGGTGCGCTATGCTCGGTCGTGCCGGACCTGGATGTCATTGGGTTTTACTTTGGCATTCAGTACGGCGATATGTGGGGCCATCGTGGGTTGACGCACTCGGTCGTGTTTGCGGCGCTGTTAGCTGGGAGCCTTGTGGCTTTGTGGTATCGAGGCAAGCCAGCGGCAGCAATGACGTGGCTGTTTCTCTATTTCGCTATCTGCACCGCCTCGCATGGCGTGATTGATGCGATGACAAACGGAGGGTTGGGCGTGGCTTTTTTCTCTCCATTCGATACGACGAGATATTTCTTCCCAGTGCGGCCGGTCCTTGTGTCTCCAATCGGCGTGAGCGAATTCTTCAGCGCATACGGTGTTCGGATCCTGGCCAGCGAAGCGATATGGATTTGGCTGCCATCCTGTGCGGCATTCGTGGTACTTCGCGCAGTCCAGTGGCTTTGGTCAGCCAAGTCAGTGGCATCTCCCTCATAGCAACCGCAAGGAGCCGCTCCTCTGATTGTCCTTGTCATTCGTGAATTGTGAGCGAGACAGGCAAAATATTCACGACAGGCGCGACTTGCCGAGTCTCGCGCGAATAACGAGAGTCGCTTCATGTTTCACGAGGCACGTACTCCTTTGTGCTGCGTGGGTTACGACGACTGGGGTGGCGCAATGATACGGAACCTGACTTCATCCACAAGGGTATCTGCCGACGTACGTTCTCCCGCGTACAACCCACAGTGGTAGAGGCCAGTGGTCCATCCAGTTTTTGGAGGGGTCAACATGAAATAGCCGGACTGGTCATTCATGGACGTCAGAACATGATCCTGTGCGACGGCGCGTTGTTCTTCAATTATCTCGGATGTTTCCAAAAAGCAGCGTGCGGTGAGGGGCACCGCATCAAATGAGGCCGACACCAGTCCGAAGACCAAGTAGATCTCTGGCTGTGTGGTGGGAAAGCTGTCCCCCGGATTCAAGGGAATAAATTCATGGGCGCCGGTGGGAAAATCATCCCGCACGACCTTGCTCGCCGGGATCACAAATCGAAACCAACTGAAGTCGGCGTCTCTGCCCATGAGCGACGCCCGCTGGTCCAGTGGTTGTTGCGGTTTAAACCGCTCGAAGGCTTTTGTATACAGGTCTTCCTCCTGAATGGCTGCGGCAGGAGACGACTCGCCTGAGGAGGCACGGTTCGCGGCCTCATCATCCTTCAGCTTTGCCAATTCGGGAACATGGGGCCGCACCTTCTCAATCCACCGTGCGATTTTATTTTTATCCAACACACGAGTGCCCGGTAGAGGTTGAACATCGTTGTTGTTTGTTTCAAACTCGACGGCTGCGTCATAGAGGGTTTGAAAATGGATGAACGCGTCCTCCCACTGTTCCAACTCCACGAGACATTGGCCCATCCGAAACACTGTATCCGCATTGTCTTCGTCGGTGGGATCGAGGTTGGACATCTTCCCAAACACGGTCAGCGCGTCCTTGCACCGGCCTAGCTGCATGAGGGTCAGCCCTAATTGGTAATTGGCTAGAGCATCATTGGGATTGAGGGCCAGCAGCCGTTGATAAATCGGCTCGGCCTCCTGATATCGGCCCGTAGAGAAGAGTCTCCATGCCTCTGCGCGAATGGAGGCCCATTCCTTGCGCTGTGCCCCTGTCATGTCTTTGTTCAGAACTGGGTCGAAGCGCCGGCCTCGATCGATGGAGGTTCCATTGATTTGTGAGAGCAAATTCTTGGCAGGGAGCTCCAGTGGAGAGCCAGGAGGCGCCTTGTGCAACACGTAGTGCACGTCAGTATCCGCGCCTTGATAATCCAGGATGTCGAACCGCGCGCGCGCCAACGCTAATCGCCAGCCGAGCAAATCCGGAACGAGTTCCACGGCCTTCTTGTACGATTCGAGCGATTCCTCAAGGCGATCGAGTTTTCGGAGTTCTTGCGCGAGTCGCAGGTGAACCAAGGGATTCTGAACATCGACCTTTGCGATGCGTCCTAACTCGGCGATGGACTCCTCTCCCTGTCCGGACCGAGTCAATACACTCCACTTGGCCCATCGAACATCCAACGCGGTTGGTGTCCTGGCAAGGACCGTCTCATAGGCCTCCACCGCCTCTCGGGGGCCTCGGGATGTGGCAAGAATATCGGCGCGCAATTTCTGGAGCGTGAGTGTCTGAGGATGGTCTTGAATTCCTTGGTCAAGGATCTCGAGCGCAGGGTTGATCGCACCACTCTCCCACACAGCTTTCGCATGTTCACCGACTTTTTCCTCTGAACGTAACGATGGATCATCCGCGAACGCGAAGGGACCCATCGTCAACGTCAACGCCAGCGGCATACCGACGAGCATGGCGATGTGGCGATGTCTTGGTCGGACGCTCCTGTCTTTTATGTGAGATGGCAACGGGTTATTCATGAGGGTGTGGACATTCTTCCATTGAGATGCACTATACCAAGAAGCCATGTGATGGTGGAATGGGCCACCGCATCCGAACCTTGAAGAACGTATGGCATATAGCTGATAGCGTATTGCGTCAAACAAGAGTAACCAACCGATGGTACGAGCAATCAGGATTCTCTTTGTTCGTGCTATAGTCCATCAGCCATAGGCTCCGATCTTTGTTATGTTCGATGTCATCCTGTATCAACCGGAAATTCCTCCGAACACCGGCAACATCATCCGACTCTGCGCCAATACCGGCGCAAGGCTACATCTCGTGAAGCCCCTGGGCTTTTCGCTGGAGGACAAACAATTGCTGCGGGCAGGACTGGACTATCACGAATTTGCCACGATCACGGTTCACGAAAGTTGGGTCGATTGCGCTGCCGGAGTGAAAGATCGCCGCCTGTTTGCCGTATCCACCAAAGGCACGCAACGGTACGACCTGGTCGACTATGCCGCCGGCGATGTCTTTATGTTTGGTCCGGAAAGCCGTGGGTTGCCGGCTGAGATTCTCGGAGGTGTTGTCGAGCAACAAAGAATTCGCTTGCCCATGACGCCCGACAGCAGAAGTCTCAATCTCTCCAACACCGTGGCGGTGGTCATCTATGAAGCGTGGCGGCAGCTTGCATTTGGAACGGGTATGTAGGGGAGAGCAGAGCAGATAGCATATGGCGTATAGCCTATGGCACGAAACAGAAATGCACGGGATTCTCTTTGCTTGTGCTATAAGCCATACGCCATTAGCTCTTAGAGGTCATCCTCTTTAAGGCAGCGCCCGAGTCCCTGTTGCTCGGCAAAGTGGTAGGCATAGTGCAGGGCTGCGAGATTGGCGACTCGTTCTTCGGCCTCTTCCCGACTATCCGAATAAATGACCTGGACCCCGTATCTCGCCGTCAGGCCATCTAAGAAATCCATCATGCCGTTCTTGTGATATTGGCCTAACCGTCCTCCGCCTTTGCTGTATTGGATCGTTCCTTCAATCACCAGAAACCGATGTGGGTAGTCCAGGAGCGCTTCGATCTCTTGCAGAAAGGGCGAGCGGTTGTCGGAGGGATTCGAGAAGATCGTGTTGAACTCTTCCACGCGCCGGCGTTCGACACAGAAAATCTCAGGCGCTTCTGCAATGGCGTAATCACCCGCCGGCAATGTCTGTCGAATGGTTCCGGCGATGCGGACGAGACTCTCAAACTCGTAGGGGAGGTGCTCATGGCTGTCGACCAGCATCGTAATGGCCGGCACCATGGTTTTGGGCTGGCCTTGCCGGGAGAGCATCATGAGCGATTGAGGCCCACGAGGGTCCTGGCGGGCCCGTGCCATTTGTTGAGGGCGTGGCGGAGGAGAGGTGTACGATTCAGACGATGGGGCTGAGGCAGGGGAGGGGCGTGGGGGCGGCCTGTGGGAGGTCAAGGGCTGTGTCGTGGCATCGTAGCGTGCGCGTGCGATGGGGTCACTGAGGGTTTGATAGGCTTGATTGATCAGTTGTGTCCGGGCTTCCGCTTTCCGGTGCAATGTCGGTGAATGATTGAAGCGATCGGGATGCCAGACCTGGATTTGTTCAT
>DASQFV010000126.1:0-3191 GCA_035632975.1 Nitrospiraceae bacterium | reverse complement strand
ACCCGCCCAGCCCTGGCGCGCCGAGACGCGTCTTGTCCCAGGCAAGGCTGCAGCGAGCGAAGGCCCGAGGTGTACCCTCTGGGGTACGTTGAGGGTCTGAACCATGCGAGAACGATGCTGGCGGGATTTTTCAGCATCCTGCCACGTTACTTTTCCGGATTCCGGACCGCCGACACGGCAGTAGCGAAAGCCAGAAGGCTCTTCCGCTCGTCGTCTTCAAGCGCCAGCAAGAGGTGAGCCTCCTCGGCATGCATCAGGCGAAGACTCAGGAACGGTTCCTCACGGCGTTTTTCTTTATTGTCCCACATCGCATCGATCACCTGAACTTTGTCCAGTTGCCCGACCGACACCACGTCGTAGCGAAAATACGAATCGCCAATGACCATGTCGAACAGCACGTTACCGGCAGTGAGGAGCACTAGATTAAAGCGCCCCTGATCTTCGTAGCCCTCCGGCAAAAACTTGTTGATGTGGCAGAGCGCGACTTTGCGATCCCCTAAGGCTGCGCGGATCTTGTCTTTTAATACCGGGTAATCGATCTGCATGGCCTTTTCATCAGGCCCCGTCGCCGCTGCAGCGGCATTTTGAGCCTTTTGAAAAACCTCATCCGCTGACATCAACCCTGCCATATATGTATTCCTTTCATCCGAGCGCTGTTAACCCGCCCCCATTCTTCATGAACACTTCTGCTGCAATCGCCAATCCGCTGCTACGACGAGCCTTTGGCCGGCGGGCTCGCCCCTCGGACCCTCACATACTACACGAGTATGCCTCAGGTCCTCCGGGCTCCGCGCGCCGGTCTCGCGACGCGGCTCAACGATTTCGCGACGAACTCTCATGAATAATGCGGGCGAGCAGCCTGCCGGGTCTTCACAGCTCTGGCGACGCCGATCAATCCCAGGCCGGCCCACGCAAAGTCCAAGAAAATGAATCCGACCCGAAACGCCCCGCCGCGCGAGAGGATCGGACGACGCAGTAGGTATTCATGAATAATCCGGGCTAGACCTCGATCACACGATCAACGAACTGCGTACCGTAACTGGCCACCTGTCCATATTTCAAGAGGACATCCGCAGAAGACGATGGTGGCTACTTGGCGGGCAGATGGTAGAAAAACCGCCTGGCACCGGCCTCGTCGAGGACTGTGACGTCGAAAGAGGACTTGGTGACTCGAATGAGACCAAAATTGAAGTACCCGCCTTCATTAATCAGAGTGGTCGGGCGTAATCCCGCACTGGGCGGCGTCAGTGGACCAGGCGCGGCGGACAACGGACCAGCCATAAACTCATGGAAGTCAGGAGTCCCGTCACCGTTCGGATCATACACATTCGCTTGCACATAGTGGGCATCGCCGGCCAGGAACACCACGTTCTTCATCCTCCGGCCGAGAATGTGGTCCACAATCACCTGCCGCTCCCGTTCAAACCCTGGACTGCCAGGCGCTCCGGCCCAGCCATCGTTCCCGGGGACGCCTGCGCCTCCTCGCTTCGCAATGGACAGAGGCACCGTGGTCACAATCACTTTCCACGTCGCGGTTGACTCTGTGAGCCCGCTCAGCAACCATTGAAGTTGACTCTTTCCCAACATCGTCTTCGCCGGGCCGTCTTGATCAGCATTGCGGCTCCGGTACTGTCGCGTATCAAGGATGAACAGTTCCAGATCTGCCCCGGCACGCACCGTTCGATAGAGCCGATGGGGATCGTCAGGCGCCACGCGGATCGGCCAATACTCGCGCAAGGCTTGACGCCCGGCCGGCATCTGGCTGTCAAAGGGGCCTGCAAAGTTATTCCGCACTTCGTGATCATCCCAGATTATATAGACCGGAACGCTGTCGAGAAACCGCCGCAGAGCCTCCGCACCCCGTTGGTCGCGATGACGGGCACGGTACTCGGCCAGGGTCGTCGCCCGAAAGTCAGCACCCGGTTCGTTCGGAGGCGACGGGCACAGGTGGTCGCCGTACATCGTATCGCCGAGAAACAGAAAAAAATCGAGCTGCTGGACGCGCATCACGTCGAAGATGGGGTAACCGGCAGCGCCACGCCTACAGTGCCCCAGGCCACCCAGATCGCCGCTCCATGCAAAGGTTAACAGGGCAGAATTCGCAACATCCGGCAAAGTCGTAAATTCCCCTCGCGCTGCCACGGTCAGCGGCTTTCCTTGCACTTGGCCCACTAATACGTGATAGCGATAGCGCGTCGCGGGGGCAAGGTCATCGAGGGGAATCGTCAAGGTATAGTCGGCGTCGGCGCTGGTGACGAATACCGCTGTTCGAGCAGCCGGCGATCGGATCGTCGCCATCTTCGACATGAGTTCCCAAGCCGCAACCGAAGCCCATTCAATTTGCACCGCCTGAGGCCCCTCTGTCCTGAGCCACAACAGCGCCGCTTGGCTCGTGACGTCTCCGACCGCAATGCCTTGAGGTAGCGGATTCATCGAAGTGGCAGCCGTGTCTGCAAAAGGACTCTCGGGGGGAAGCCCCTCGCGGGACGCTGACACGCAGCTGAACACAGCGGGTATCGAGGCAAGGAGAAGGAAGAACAGACAGAACTGACGCATCGTGTGGATTGGCTTACCGGAACGGTGTCACCGGGTCAAGCAGTTGTAAATCAGTCCCGCCGTCTGCATACTATCGCCCGGAAACGGAGCATGAGATGCACGATCTGACCTGCTTAATAAAAGGCTGCCAAGCCAAAGTCTATGCCCCAGCCGGCACGCACAGCATCTGCAGGGAGCACTTCCTCAACTATCTCATTTGGCGCCGCCGCAAAGGCCCGCAGATGTTTATGAAGTATGCCGGGATGACGATGGAAGAACGAGACCCCCTCGTCGCCGAATGGGCCAACACCATCCGTGTAGAAGAAGCCCCCACCGCCTCAGCGCCAAAAACCTAACATTCCACGCCAGCACACACGTAAACGGTTCCTGCGCCAACAGTCGGTCACGCGATGAGTGACATGAAACATCAAAAGTAGGTCAGCGGCAGCTTGAGGAACCTGTCAGCGCATTGCACGGGAATGCGACGGAAGGGGCGAATCGTGAAGGGCATAGGGGCCTCGCGGCGGGGTAGGAGGGAGGCGAACGACGGCGCATTCCACTTCTCTCGTAATGTTGCTGCTTCAGCCTTGGTCATCACCCGCCCTCCAATCCTCTGTACTTATAGACCTAGTGTGGCGATGTCACAACGTTTTGCC
>DASQFV010000125.1:0-7384 GCA_035632975.1 Nitrospiraceae bacterium | reverse complement strand
TTCTTTTGGGTCCTTCACCGCGAGCACCTTAATGGGCTTGCCGTTGACGAGGATCTGGTCGCCTTTGGCCTCGACGCTTCCCTGTAACGTCCCGTGTACCGAGTCGTATTTCAAGAGGTAGGCGAGCGTCTTCGCATCTGTGAGGTCGTTAATTGCGACAAAGTGTAGGTCGGGATCACCGAGTGATGCCCGCAGGACGTTCCGTCCGATGCGTCCAAATCCGTTAATACCGATCCGAATAGCCATGATGAGTGGGTCCCTCAAGAAACAATTGGCCGGTTGAATTCACCGGCCAGGGTGACGCCGATAGTATCCACGCCCCTGGGCCTTGTCAAGCCATACCAAGGCGGTAATCCGAGCCGGATCATAGCAGTTTCACTTTCACCTGAACCGGATCCTGACAGAGTTGGTATGAGGTCCACGGACCTGTGCCTTGCGTCTCTGTCGCCGGGTTCGTTAGAGTTCGTCGAGTCCAGCGTGAGACGTTCTCCCTTGAGGTATCGGTGAATCTCTTCGGACAGACCACGCAGGTGTTGGGGGCGAAGAGGGGAGACAACGTAGAACACGCGCAGTGAAGGCCAGTCTGGCGAATCCTTTGGGGGAGATGCTGAACAGATGCTCAGCCTGACCACAAATCCTCTCGCAGTGAAAGATGTAAGGTACAGCCGATGAACGCGCTGTTGTTAATTATCTTCAGGGTGATGATTTTCCTTTCCGTAGCCCTGTTCGTTATCGGTATCTTTAAGCCGGAGTGGTTACGCTTCCGGGAAAAACAGCCCGGCCGTACAACGATCATTGCCGCAGCGATAGGCCTTTTGATGATTGGTTTTATCGGCGCGGGCGCGATTCAGTATGCTGGAAAGAATGATGCTGAAGCCGTTAATCGTGGCAACATGCTTGGTGAGGCTGTGTATGTGGTGAACGAGAATCCCATACGCTGCGATCCAGGAATAAAACCCGGTGGCTCAGGCGCCAGCAATGATGAACGCACACCGGAGGGTATTCGCTATATGGTAAAAACGCCGGTCAACTACAATTCAAGCATTGCCCATCCCTTGCTCATGGTCTACGCGCCGGGAGGGAAAAATCGATATGAGTCGGAAAATTATATGTATTTCACGCAAGAGGCCACGGCGGCGGGTTTTATTGTGGCGTATGCCGATCACCGCAAAATGACTACTGAAACTATTGAAAAGCTTGCTGAAATACCAGGACTTATCGAAAAGAAATGGTGTATCAACAAGAAGCGGATTTTTCTTACCGGTCATTCTGATGGCGGGACTGTTGCCATGGGCATAGCGTTTATGAATGGCACCAAACATATTCCAGCGGCGATTGCTCCCAGTGCGGTGGGCATCAGGGGTGCAGATTTGAAGGAATCTCATTGTCCTAACCCGCTTCCCCTTATGGTCATGCACAGTAGCCAGGACACCCTGTTTCCGGGTTATGGTAAAGAAGCGATACAATGGTGGGCTGCCTGCAATGGTTGCGATCCCGCAAGCCCTGTAAAAGACGCAGAAGGTTGTGTAACGTATAGGGGGTGTAAGAACGATGTCGCAACACGCTATTGCGAAGGAATAGGGACACACCCCGAATGGCCGGGAAAAAACAAGGCGATCATTGATTTTTTCAGGAGTTGTCAAGATGTCCGTTGAAATTTTCTGATCGGCTCTAGTAGGTCAATACTTCGGTCTTTCCCATGATCGACGCCATACGCTGAGCCTGCAGGGGTGACTTGGGGGGATACTATGAACAATCTGTGGCGTGCGACACTCTCGCATCAAATCGGATGGGGTGTGCTGATCCTACTCTGTTCGCTCGCCGCTGCAGGTTGCGCGCAGCCTGTTGCGAAAATTGACACAACCTCTTTTGGTCCATCGCAGGATCAGATGGCCATTGCCGACTACTACCGAGACCAGGCCATGGTCCTGAAGGAGAAGGCCGGCGCGATTGCCGAGAGCGCTGTTCGGTATGAGCATCTCTTCGGCCCTGAGTCGGACTGGGTCAGTGGAGCCCGGCAACTCTCGCGGTACTATGCCGTAGCGGCTCAGGATCTGGAACGTCGGGCTGAAGCCCTTGCGGATGCTGCTCGAACGGGACGACAGCAGCGTCGGTGACCGTTGAGAGGTTGCAGCAATGAGTGGAAGAAGGCCGACAACTACGATAAACAGAGGAGGACCTATGAAGCGCCCAACTCTTTCTCGCGCGATCGTGCTGGTGATTCCGATTCTGTTGTTGATGTACGGGTGTGGGAGTACCGTCGACGCCGGGAAGCGTGGCCTCCGATGGTATCCCTTGACCGCGGGCTTGATGAAGGAGCCGCTCAAGGACGGGTATTATTGGCACGCGCCCTGGAACAATGTGTTCGCGTACGACGTCCGGCTTCAAAGTTTCACGGAAAAGGTCGATGCCTTGACCGCCGACGATCTTTCAGTGACTTTGCATGCTGCGATCACCATGCGCCCGATTGCGGAGGAAATCTATTTTCTCGCTCAGGAGGTGGGGAACAACTGGTACGCGCAGCTCGTGCGGCCGCAGTTCCTATCGGCCGTTCGCGGGGTTGTCGCCCAATACACGATGGTCACGCTTCCTGAACGGAGCAGCGAAATCGGCAACAAGATTGAAGCGGTGATGGTCGAGTCGCTCAAAGGGAGGCATCTCGACGTCTACAGTGTGGCATTGTCCGAGATCGAATTTCCCCAGATGGTGTTGAAATCCATCGAGCAGAAGCAAGCGAAGGAACAGGAGAAGGAGCAAAAGGAATTTGAGGTGTTGATTGCGCAACGCAACGCCGAGATCGCCAGGATTCAAGCTAGAGGCGAGGGGGATGCATTGCAAATTCGCGCCGAGGGCGAAGGGGAGAGTCTGCGCATCCGCGCCAAGGGTCAGTCCCAGGCGCAGGAGATCATCACGAAAACGCTCACGCCGGACTATCTGAAATATAAACTGTACGAGAACCCCAACACCAAGACGATCATTGTGCCGGATAAGTCTAATGTACCGATCATCGTGAGTCCGGGGCCGGATCAACCACGCTGAAAGTTGGTCAGGGAGCGCCAGACCGTCCTTCTTGCCCGCGGAACGCGCACGCTCACAAGGTGCTCGTTCGACGCGCGCAGTGAACGACAATCTGGCCACTCCCTTTTGAAGGGGAAATAGCTTGGCCTCAGAGGGAAGCGAGGGAATATGCAACCATCCTTCTTGCTTGCAGAGCCTCCACGATAAAAAAGATGGGAAGGACACCCATGTTTGTCCTGTGCTCCCGGAACGCGCACGATAAGAATGTGCTCGTTCGACGGCCGCAATAGGACCAACACGGGTGTCATTCCACGAGAGAGAGGCAAGCGAGCTTGGAAGGAGTGGGAGAGGACGGGCTAGATGATCTTCTGTGCTCGTGCAACGCGCGGTCTCGGAAGAGGAGGCGAGGTAGCTGGTGTGGTCTGTGTGCTCGCAGAGCCCCCACGATGAAGCAGTGGTCGCTCGATGCGCGCAGTGGGGACCACACCAGCCACCTCGCTGATGCGGGTACAGATGAAGAGTTGAGTTCAGGCCTCGTTTCGCTCGTCCCGCCTGTCTCGCACGGCTCGCGTCACCGTCCACGGATACGCGCAGTGGGAGATCATCTAGCCAGTCTCTAAAGAAGAAAGCCTTGCCATACCAGCCACACTTCAGCCACAGATTGAATACCTCTAAAATGAAAACAGGGAGTTAAGTAGAGGCTGCGAATATGCAATTCACTCTCTCCAATCCATCTTTCAAAGCTCTGTCGTCCGGGTTAATGCTACAACGTTCCAGGATCGCCGTAGGAACATGTACCCCTTCTTTCGTAGGGTTGACGCATCGCGTGGAGCGGTGTCAGTATGTACTCCACTCCAAGCCTGGAGTCACTTGTTTCGCCGAAAAACCGAAGAGTTTCTGCGCGAAGGAGTTCCTCTGTAATTTAGTATGAGGTCCGAGATTGAATTCACCTCGAAGTGGTACCATCCTCGACCACAAGCAGCATCGTTACCTGTCAAGCCCATCGCAGACTGATCCCCCCTCTTTGCTCTTCTAGATTCTACCCAATTTACACGCCGTCTCTTGCGGGCTCTACTCCTAGCAACCGATACAGCCGCCGTCGACCTTCGTATAAGGCTTTACAAGGGCATCCTGCCGGAAAGGAACATGATATGGGCGAACCGAGCGGTCAACTATTACGCGTCAGCCAAGTGATTCAGGTTGGACGGGAGCGAAGAGATAGCAAGCGTGCGCCCTGCAGGGTCGTTTGCCCCTTCAAACTGACGAATTTTGTGGACAAGAGCACTGTGAAGCTGACAAAGGGATCCGGGCACGCGATTAATAAGAGCGTCAGGGGCATGCTGCTCTTGCTTCCTGTGCCACTGAACAAACGGCAGGTGGTTGAGATTCAGGTGCCCTCAGAGGCGAGGAAAACGCCAAGCACCAAACTGGTGGAAGTATGTTGGGCGCGGCCCATTCCGGTAAGTGCCCGAATCAAGATGTACCTGGCGGGCACTCGTTTTTTCTTTGAACTTCCTGCTCCTCGTCAGTTGCCACAGGCTCGCTAGGAGGTTGCGGGGCTGCTCTACTTCACTTCTGCTTCGCCACAACGTTGTATGTGATCCCCTCGTATGCGGCTCGAGGTAGAATCTGCTTATCTCAAATCGAAGTAAACCAACTGCGTCCGTTCTGCCCGTAAAATCCCTGTGGCTTAAACTGTGGCAGAACTATTGTGTCCGGGTCGATCCTCGATTGCGCGCGTCGAACGATATAAATGATCCTTCCAAGCTCGCTTGTTACCTCTTCAGGGATGGGGGCTGATTGATCTTCCACTGCGCGCGTCCAACGAGGGCCTTCTGAGGCCGCGCGTTGCGCGAGCACAGAAGATCATCAGGCTCCATCCCTCCTCTGTTCCGCGAGCAGGAGGACGACCAGGCTACCCTTTCCCTTTTGTTTCAGCGTCCTACTGGAGTTGGTACTTCGCCATGCGATACCGAAGTGTATTGCGGGTGAGCCTGAGGAGCCGGCTTGCTTCGGAGATGTTGCCGCCTGTGCGTTGCAGCGCTTCCGTTAACAGTTTCTTTTCCATCTCCTGAGCCGAGAGGCCGAAGGCCAGGAGCGATGTCTTCTCGATCTCTCCGTTCGATCCCACCGATTGGGCGTCTCGCAGAGAAACAGGGAGGTGGTCCGGTCGGATCATCTCATCTTTGCAGGTAATGGTAAGCCCTTCAACCACGTTGTGCAGCTCCCGTACGTTGCCGGGCCAGTCGTGGCCTTGCAAGATGGTCAGCGCGGTTGGCGTGATGCCCTTGATGCGGCAACCCTGATCCCGGCGGGCAACCTCCAGGAACGATGTCAGAATTGGCTCAATATCTTCGCGTCGTTCGCGGAGCGGCGGGATGCGCAGTTGGTAGACGTTCAGTCGATAGTAGAGATCCAGGCGGAATCTCCCGGCCTTGATTTGCGCCGGCAAATCTTCGTTTGTGGCTGCGATTACGCGAATGTCGACGCGTATGCTGCGTGTGTCGCCCAGCGGATCGACCTGGTGATGCTCCAGAACACGTAAGAGCTTCGCCTGCGCGGAAGGACTCATCTCACCGATTTCATCGAGAAATAGGGTGCCGCCCTCCGCGAGTTGGAATCGTCCCGGTTTGGTTTGCTTCGCATCGGTAAAGGCGCCGCGCTGATATCCGAATAATTCCGATTCGAGGAGGTGCTCGGGAATGCCGGCGCAATTGAGCGCCACGAAGGGACCTTTGGACCGGAGGCCGGCGGCATGGATCCCATGGGCAAAGAGCTCTTTGCCTGTGCCGCTTTCGCCGGTGATGAGGACGGTCGTCGCATCAGTTTGGGCGACTTCGGCTGCCAGACGTTTCAGCAGTTCCATCTGAGGCGACCGGCTCACGATTTGACTGAATGCTGAGGGCTGGTCTGCCCGCGCTAGGGGCTCTAGGGCATCGAAGACGTGGGTGTTGTGGATGGCAGTCTGGAGATCCTCTCTCGTGACCGGTTGTGCGAGATAGTCGGTGGCGCCACGGTGCAACGCCTCGACTGCGGCTTTTGCTGATCCGTCTGTTCCGAGGATGATAACGGGGAGATTGTGAGCGGTGCGTCTGGCCTGGGACAGGACTATCTGGCTCGCAATCTGTCCGTGGCTTTCGTCACACAGGACGAGTGAGAGGTCTGCTTGGTCTTTCAGGATGCGCAGACCCTCTTCGGTCGTTTCAACGAGAAAGATGGTGGCGCGGCGGTGATCGAGGACTTGTTCGAGCAACAATGCGGCATGGGGATCTGTTGAGATGAGCAGCACGATCGGAGGATACATAGTGCTCAGGCCTCCCCGCGAACCACCAACTACTGGAAACAGCCTACTCCTCTTCCGACCAAGAAGAAAGTGGCGATATGAGGGCTTTATGAGGGCCGGCCCCATGTCTGTCGCGTGAGGTTTTCCTGTGCAATCCCCACGTTCCGAAGGAGGCCGTTCCGTTTGGCTCGTTTGAGGGGACTCTCCTTGAACGTGGTTGCAAAACTTTCCTCGCTGATCTGAGCCAAAGCCTTGAGGCTGGGAGCGAGGGTCAAGGGGGTCGGGATAAAGGCTGGTTCACTCGTCGCGTCTGCCCGCAAGTTGAAGGGACAGACGTCCAGGCAATCGTCGCAGCCGAAGATGCGATTGCCCAACTGAGCAGAGAGCTCGTCAGTGATAGCCTCTCGGCCGCCGCGCAGTTCGATTGTAAGGTAGGAGATGCAGAGTCGGGCATCGACGAGATAGGGTTCGACGATGGCGCCGGTCGGACAAGCCTGAATACAGAGGGTACAGCTTCCGCACAGATCTGTGCCCGGTTCATCCGGCTCTAGGTCCAGGGTCGTCAGAATCTCCCCGAGCAGGAGCCATGAGCCGCATTCGACCGAGACGAGATTGGAATGTTTCCCGATCCAGCCGAGGCCGGCCTGTTGCGCCCAGGCCTTTTCCATAATCGGGCCGGTATCGACGTAGCCTCGGGTGGTTACGCCTGGCGCCAGGGCTGCGATCTTCGCTTCGAGTTGCGAGAGTCGGCGGCTCATCACTGTATGGTAATCCTTCCCCCAGGCGTAACGGGCAATGCGTCCCATTCCTGGCTGCTCGTTCGCACGATTGTCCGTGTAGTAGTTCATGCCGACCGACACCATTGATCGGCATCCGGGTAATACCTGTTGCGGATTGCTTCGACGAGACGGGTCGCGAGTCATCCAGGCCATCGTGCCGTGATAGCCTCGCTGGAGCCATTCTACGAGACGGCTGAACAAGTGATGGGGCAGGGGGGTAGCAGGGTTGGGAAGGGATGAGTCAGGCTGATGGCTGATAGCTGGTGGCGGACTGCTATTGGCGACGCGGCTGATGCCGACGGCG
>DASQFV010000124.1:0-8749 GCA_035632975.1 Nitrospiraceae bacterium | reverse complement strand
GTCCATCTTGAACAGGCACCGCACCTTGAATCCAAACGGCGTCGCGTAAAGCGACCCCTCCGCACTCGTTTTTTTGAGCTGTTCGATGTCCGAACGGACCGCGTCCATCGCCTGTCGATACTCCTGATCCAATCCCGCTTGCACGAGCGGCGGCGGGACCTCGTACCCATGCACCGTCGTAAAGTTCTGTTGAACCTGCTGACAACGCCGATGCCGATGCATGTCGCGCCAGCCCCCGATGTCCATCAGCACGTCGAACGTGAAGGCGTAGCCGCTGCGGAACTCTTTGATGAGTTCATCGTAGGGCCCTCGTGCGCTCATCGCCACGTCAACAGCCTCCTGTTTCTGTTTCTCCGTCCAAGTGCGGACGACTGCGAGGAGGCTCCGATAGGGGGCATGGGAGACACGGTACAGCAGGGTGGTCACGATTTCGTCCAATGGATCGTGAGGGTCGATGAGATCTACCGGCTCCGGCTCGCCCCAGGACGCCGGTTGATCTAATCTGGTTCCCCGGAGCGCGTCCTTCGCATATTTGGCCAGGTCCTGGTAGACCGAAGCTTGATAGTCGTTCGACTTGGCGTGGCGCGCGAGCGTCGGAGCGAGAGGTTCGTGTGCTCCGGCCGGTTGGCCAGAGAGTTCGCCCCAAAGATTCACCGGTGACCGTTGGCAGGCGTCCTTGAGTTCGTCTCCGATCGCACGCAATTCTGGTAGTTGTGACGACAGCAGTCTGGTGATTTGCTTCTCCAACGTCCTGATGCTGACGACCTGCCCGACGTTCGTCCTGGCTGCGAGGGGCAGGAGATACCGCGTCACATCGAACGCTCGCGCGGCTATGGTCCGTTGGTAATCGGCCGGTTTCATCGACTCGGGGCGCGGCTCACGCTCCGAAAGAAATTGGATCAAGGGTTGATGCAGGAGCCGATAGATTTCGGCGAGGCTTCGGAGAATGCCGTGATAGGTGCCTTCCGTCTCCGACCCTCGAATGGAATCCGGCACGAACCACCCGCCGGAGGCAAAGTTCTGATACCGGCTCGATTTCGCCTGGCCATCCCACAAGGGCTCGTCTTCGAGTCGAATCGCGGCGAGTTCGGAGATGTCCTCGAAGCAGACGATAACATGGCCCAGATCGGCGATCGACGCATGGCCGTAGTCGAAGTAGAACTGATCCCAGAACTTTTCAGAAGAATGTCCATGCACCCAGCGGAGGCTGCTTTCGATAGTATCGGGCGAGCGGCTGTAGCGGGCCAAGGCGTAGGCGGATTTCTCGGGCGGCATCGGTGCGAGCGCAATTACACGGCGGGTCGGCTGATCTATACTCATGAGCCCTCCGAGAGTGGCAGGTAGGCCGCGAACTATACCCCCACGCGGCTGTCGGCGCAAGAAGGCAGGGCGTCTCTCGCCATGCGTCGTTCGTGAAACGGTAGAATTTCTGAACATGCATTCTCGCAAACGAATCGAGCAGGATGCTCAAAAAGACCACGGTTCTCACCCTCCCAGCCCCGGCGCGCCAAGACGCGCCGTTCCGCAGGCAAGGCCGCAGCGAGTGAAGACCGCAGGCGTAACTCTTCTCACCCGCCCACCCCAAGCTGCCAAGACAGCTTTTACTCCGAGTGGGGTACGTTGAGGATCTGAACGATGCGAGAGCGATGCATGGGAAACGGCGCGTCTCGGCGCGCCGGGGCTGGGAGGGTGAGAACGGAGACTTTTTCAGCATCCTGGCAGGCCTTGCGTTGACTTGCCTGTATCCCATCGCTATAGTCCCGCATCTTTCACGCTGGTCGCTGAATATGGACACAATCAAGGGCATCAAGGGGGTCAAGGATATCCTTCCGGAGGAGACGCCTCGGTGGCGTCTCATTGAGGATGCGGCGAAGCGCTGGACGCTCAGTTATGGGTATCAGGAGATCCGTATCCCCATCTTCGAACTCACCGCGCTCTTTGCTCGGAGTATCGGCTCGGCGACGGACATCGTCGAGAAGGAGATGTATACCTTTCCCGACCGGGATGGGACCTCGCTGACCTTGCGCCCGGAAGGCACAGCCGGCACCGTCCGCGCCTTCATCGAGCATAATCGGGCGGCCGATCCGCTTCCACAGAAGTATTTCTACATCGGTCCGATGTTCCGCCACGAGCGGCCACAGGCGGGACGCCTCCGGCAGTTCCATCAACTCGGTGTCGAATTCTTTGGGACGGCGGACCCTCGTGCAGACATCGAGGTCATTGCACTGCTGTGGCGCCTGCTATCGGATCTGGCGCTGCCTGATCTGACACTTGAGATCAATAGCCTGGGAAGCTCCGACGACCGCGCTGCTTACAAGCCTATCTTGCTTTTGTTCCTCTCACAGCAGGAATCCCGCCTCTGCTCAAACTGCCGGCGCCGCATGGAAACGAATCCCTTGCGGGTGCTGGATTGCAAGGTGCCGGACTGTCGTGCTGCGACCGAATCAGCACCCAGGCTGACGGACCATCTCTCTCCTGAAGCCCGTACACATTTTGACCAGGTTCTCGCGGGTCTTGTTGGCATTGGGATCCCGTATCGACTCAACCCTCGGTTAGTCCGAGGGCTCGACTACTATTGTTTGACGAGTTTTGAAATTACGTCGAGTCATTTGGGAGCTCAGAACGCGGTTGGAGCTGGTGGCCGCTATGATGGCTTGGTAGAAACGCTTGGTGGTCCATCTGTTCCGGCCGTAGGATTCGCGGTCGGGCTTGAGCGTGTTTCGATGATGCTGCCGGGAACATCAACGTCCTCGTTGAACGACTGTCTCTATTATGTCGCGGCTTTTGGAGAGAAAGGGACCAAACTTGGGTTTCTACTTCTCGACGAACTCCGTAGAGTCGGACTTTCGGCCCATTGTGATTATCGGGCTACTACGCTCAAGGCTCACCTTCGCCAGGCTGATCGACTGAAGTGCCGTTACGCCATTCTATTGGGTGATGATGAGGCAGCTCGCGGTTCTGTGATCCTCCGTAACCTTCAATCGAAGGCTCAAGAGGAATTCCCTCTGGCGGGTCTTTCCGCCCTCCTTAAAATTCGTATATTTTCCTCATAAAAAATCAAATTTTTACATATTGACTTTGTGTCGAAAACCTCGTAGGCTCGCTCGTAATTTATTTCATAAACAATTGATTGTATTGAAGTCTTTGGTTTGTAATTATGGCGGCTCGGAAGCTAGGTCTCTTGTTATCCACACCCCCTTCTCATCCCAGTGTTGAGACTGTTGTACAGCTGGCTCAGGCTGCCTTGCGCAGAGGGGTTGAGGTCTATCTTTATCTCATCGATGAAGGGGTAAAGACGGCCGTGGATCAACGCTATCTTGGTTTGATTGATGCTGGGGTGAAGATGTCTGTTTGTGCTTATGGCTGTCAACAACATGGTGTTCTAACAACGACTGTCGATTCGAGGGTTTCTTTGTCTGGGTTGGTTGTGCTTTCGGGAATTATTGATAGTTGTGATCGCTTTCTCGCGTTTACATAAGATGTTGTTGTCCCCTCCTTTAGTGTTCTATGTCGAAACGCATCGCTGTTGTGATTTCAGAAGATCCTTACATGACGGCTCGCCCCGTTGAAGCACTTCGTATTGCGTTGGGGCTTTGTGCTGGAGATCATGAGACGACGGTCGTTCTCCTAGGACTCTCTTCCCGTCTCTTAATGCAGGATACTGAAGAGATAGTCGATGTCGATATTCTTGAAAAATATCTTCCTTCCTTTAAACACTTATCTATCCCCTTTATCGTCGAGCCAGGGACGGTGATGGATGCTTGGTCTGATGATTTTTCTGTGATAACTCGAACAGCAGATGAAATCAGACAATTCGTTCGAATGGTTGACAGAAGTCTCGTTTTTTAAGGAATTGTTCTGTATTATCATGGGTACGACTCTCTATCTTCTTCGACAACATCCCGACCTTATCTCTTCATCACTCTTTCGAGCTAGTGATACGGATATGGATATCGCCTTCATTGAGCAAACATCATCAATGGTCCCTTTTTCCGTGAAGGGCGTTGTAGTTGCTACTGAGGGGATAGAATTTGGCTTTCCACATCCGATCATCACATATGACAACCTTATCGATAAAATTTTCACATCCGAACACGTCATTGTTGTATAGGTGTATTGCACGCACTCTTCCTAAAATAATATCTACTAAAGAAAGATCGGCGTCGGAGGAGGAGTAAGAGTAGGGTCAGTGGATAATGTGGATGGAGATAAAGGAGTTGAATTTTATGGTTTTCTCTACCAGTGTCTTTGTGGAGAGAGTTGGGGGTTAACTCTGAGTAACCCCTGCTTGCAGAGCTCATAATCTGTGGGAATTCGCGTAAAGGCCATTACCGTAATCTTTTCAAGGTCTGATAATGAGCGAGTTTAAGAAGAGAAGAACGCACGAAAAACCAGGTTATCAACAGGTGTGAATAAGTCTGTGTATGAAGAATGGTACAGGGATTATGACTATCGTAAATGAATGGCAAGACGCCTTGGCTTACATCCAAGGAAAGGTGCCAAAACAGGTTTATGATACGTGGTTTACGCCAATTCACCTCGAACGGATTGAGGACTCCACGGCTCAACTGTGTGTCCCGAATAAGTTCTTTGGTGATTGGTTAAGCCAGCACTACGGCACCCTCCTAGCTGAAGCCGTCTCTGCTGCCCGAGGTGGGGAAGAGACCGCGATCACGTTCGTCATCTTTCATAAACAGACGACAAGGCAGACTGAGAATAGTGGGAGTACCACTGCAACCAGTCGCCAAAACACCGTGGCGCGAGCGAAACGGGGAATACAGCTCAACCCCAAGTATACATTCAAGAATTTCGTCGTGGGAGCAGGAAACCAATTTTCCCATGCCGCCTGTATGGCGGTCGCCGAACAGCCGTCGAAGGCCTATAACCCACTCTTTATTTACGGGGAGACTGGGCTGGGGAAGACGCACCTCTTGAATGCCATCGGAAATTATGTGGCGGAGCGGACTGATCTCCGCATTGCCTATCTGACGACCGAGCAGTTTACGAACGAGGTCATCAACTCCATTCGATACGACAAAATGATGGATCTGCGGAAGCGGTATCGTCATATCGACATGCTGATGATCGACGACATTCAATTTTTGGCGGGCAAGGAACGCACACAGGAGGAATTCTTCCACACGTTCAATGCCCTCTATGAAGCGCATAAGCAGCTCGTACTCTCGAGCGATCGCTTTCCGAAAGACATGCCCGATATTGAGGAACGGCTGCGGTCACGGTTTGAATGGGGACTGATTGCGGATCTCCAGCCGCCGGACGTTGAAACACGGATTGCCATCTTGCGGAAAAAGTCCGAGGACGAGGGCGTCACGTTGCCGGAAGATGTCATCCAGTTTCTCGCCACGACAATGAAGAGCAATATCCGCGAGCTCGAGGGCTCGCTGGTGCGCCTCGGCGCCTATGCCTCGCTCACCGGCCAAACGATCACGCTGGAGATGGCGAAGAGCGTGCTCCGGGATCTGATCGGCACCAAGAAAAAGATCGTGTCGATGGATGATATTCAGGAAACGGTGGGCGCACGCTTCCATGTGAAGATCGCCGACCTGAAATCCCGTCGCCGGAGCAAGACGCTGGTGCACCCGAGACAGATTGCCATGTATCTCTGTCGGGAGCTCACGGACTCCTCGTATCCCGAGATCGGGCGGCAGTTCGGAGGCAAAGACCACACGACGATCATTCATGCCTGCAAGCAGGTCATAAAAGCGAAAGACAGCGACAGTGCATTGAGTGCCACGTTGGACAGCTTGAGGGAGCAAATCCTGCGAGCGTGAGCGGCGTCGCTGAAGGGGAAGAGATGATGAAGCTGCGCATGGGACGAGTTGAACTCTTGACGGGTCTGCAGCGGGTCCAAGGTGTCGTCGAGAAGCGCAACACGATGCCGATCCTCTCGAATATCTTGATTGAGGCGAAACAGGAGGGAGTGGAAATTGTCGCCACTGACCTCGAAATCGGCATGCGCGGGCTCTACAAGGCGACCGTGGAGAAGCCCGGAGGGATCACGGTCTCGGCTCGGAAGCTCTATGAGATCATCAAGGAACTGGCGGTGGGTGAAATCGAAATCACCTCGGGTGACAATAATTGGACGACGATTCACGCCGGCAAGAGTCAATTTAAGATCGTCGGCCTCCCCAGCACCGACTATCCCGCGTTGCCCACGATCGAACGGGAAGGGCTCATTCCCCTCGCCGGAGCCGGCTTCTTAGAGTTGATTCGGAAGACCCTTTTCGCTGCCGGAGACAATGACGCGCGCTACATCCTCAACGGTCTGCTGGTGACCCTCATCACGTCGGAGAAGAAAACAATCTTGCGGCTGGTCGGCACCGATGGACATCGGTTGGCCGTTGCCGAGCAGGAGGTCGGAAAGGCCGGCGCCAAAGGCGCGCCGCAAGAGATCAAAGCCATCATACCGAAGAAAGCGGCGCATGAAATGCAGCGTCTTCTGGAAGAAGGCGGCGAGGGCGAGCCATTGATCGGGTTCACCAAAAATCTCATGATTTTCCGGAAGAGCGGGCTGCTGCTGACCTCGCGGCTCATGGAAGGGAACTACCCGAATTATCAGCAAGTCATTCCGAAAGAGAGCGGCGGGAAAATCGGGATCAATCGCAGCGAGCTTGAAAGTGCGCTGCGGCGTGTCTCCGTGCTGTCCCGTGATAAGGCGAGCGCGGTGAAGGTGTCGTTTGCCTCCGGACAGATGACGCTGTTCTCCAGCAATCCTGATTTTGGGGAAGCGACCGAAGAGCTTGCGGCGCGGTACGAGGGAGCGGCTTTGAACACAGGGTTCAACGCCCGTTACTTGTTGGACGTCCTCGGGGTAATGGACGGAGAGACGATCTCTCTGCAAATGGATAATCCGCTGAGCCCCTGTTTGATCCAGGAGTCAGACAGTCCCGGGTTCAAGTGCGTGGTCATGCCGATAAAGATCTGAGAGTCACAAGTCAATGGTCACTGGTCAATAGATGAGGCAATCGGGCTTTGGTTGCATTTTAACGAATGACCGTTGACCAATGACGGTTTCGAATTAGGAGAGTGATGGCCAGTAACGACACCGAGACCACACCAAAATCCGACAGTTACGGCGCGGATCAAATCAAAGTGTTGGAAGGTCTGGACGCCGTGCGGAAGCGTCCGGCGATGTACATCGGCAGCACCGGTGTGGACGGCCTCCATCACCTCGTCTATGAAGTCGTCGACAACAGTGTCGATGAACATATGGCGGGATTCGGTGAAACCATTGAGGTGACGATCCACATCGACGACAGCGTCACGGTCGTGGATAACGGCCGCGGCATTCCCACCGGGATGCATTCCACGAAAAAGAAGTCTGCCGCTGAAGTGGCCCTGACGGTCTTGCATGCGGGCGGCAAATTCGAGCAGGGCGCCTATACGGTGTCCGGCGGGCTCCATGGCGTCGGAATCTCGGTGGTCAATGCTCTCTCTGAATGGCTCGAGCTGGAGATTTGGCAGGACGGCCAGGTGTTCGAGCAGCGCTACGAGCGAGGCAAGGCGACGGCCCCGCTAAAGATGACGGGTAAGACCAAGCGCCGTGGCACGACCGTCACCTTCAAGTCCGACGGGCAGATCTTCGAGACACTCGACTTCAGCTTCGATGTGCTGGCGCAGCGACTGCGCGAGCTCGCCTTTTTGAACAAGGGACTCGAGATCACACTCAAGGATGAGCGGAAAGAACCGGTCAAAGAGCAAGTATTCAAATACAAGGGCGGAATCGTTTCGTTCGTCGAGCATCTGAACGAAGCCAAGATGCCGCTGCACAAGCCTATTTACGTGCAGGTTGAGAAATCGGAGATGGTGTTGGAGGTGGCGCTTCAATACAACGACAGCTACGCCGAGAACCTGTTTTCCTTTGCGAACAACATCAACACTAAGGAAGGCGGCACGCACTTGGTGGGTTTCAAGGCCGCGCTCACCCGTACGATTAACACCTACGCGAACGCCAACGACCTGCTCAAGAAAGACACCGAATCGCTCACCGGTGACGACGTCCGTGAAGGGCTCACCGCCGTCGTCAGCGTCAAGGTCCGGAATCCTCAGTTCGAAGGGCAGACGAAAGCCAAGCTGGGCAACAGTGAGGTGAAGGGCATCGTTGAGTCCGCGGTCAACGACGCGCTCGGGACCTATTTCGAAGAGAACCCGACGGTGGCCAGAAAGGTCATCGGGAAATCGATCGACGCGGCTCGTGCTCGCGAGGCCGCGCGGAAGGCAAAGGAATTGATCCGGCGCAAGAGCGCGCTTGATGGGGGGTCGCTTCCCGGCAAGCTGGCCGACTGTGCGGAGAAAGATCCGGCGTTGAGCGAGCTGTACATCGTCGAGGGTGATTCGGCCGGCGGCTCCGCGAAGCAGGGACGCGACCGCAAGTTTCAGGCGATTCTGCCGCTTAAGGGCAAGATCCTCAACGTCGAGAAGGCGCGCTTCGACAAAATGCTCTCGAGCGACGAGATCCGGACGTTGATTATGGCGCTAGGAACCGGCATCGGCCGCAAGCGCGAAGAGATCGAAAAGGCCGACAAGGACTCGTTCGACATCAGCAAGGCTCGGTACCATAAAATCATCCTCATGACGGACGCCGACGTGGACGGTAGCCATATCCGGACCCTGCTCCTCACATTCTTCTTCCGCCAGATGCCGGAGCTGCTCGAACGAGGCCACATCTATATCGCGCAGCCGCCCCTCTTCAAAGTGAAGAAGGGCAAAACGGAACGGTATCTCAAAG
>DASQFV010000123.1:0-21646 GCA_035632975.1 Nitrospiraceae bacterium | reverse complement strand
CCTGTAATACGAACAACCTCACTCCTCCTGCCACGATGCTGGGGGAACACAAGACGGACTACGTCGACAGCGGGAATCACTTTTTGGATGACGTGGCCTATTGGGCGCACACGAATGACCTCCGGCCCTGCAACGGAACCGCCCCAGCCCTTACCGATGGGACAATTGCCGTTCTCAACGTGACGGGCCATTGTCTGGATGGACTCCAAACCATTTCGTTCTACGCGTTTTTCACATTCGGCGGCGTCTCTGGCAGAGAACTCATGATGCATACCGCCAAGCTGGGTGGGTTCGAGGACAGCAACAATAATCTCCTCCCGGACCTGGTGACTGAGTGGGACAAAGTCATCAATGCGACCGGCGCCCCGGGCACCGACGGAATTCCCGATAACTACTTCGAATCTTCCAACGCGGACGATATACAAGATAAATTGATGTCGACCATCACGTCGATCTTGCGGAAGAGTTCATCAGGAACCGCCATTTCCGTCTTAGCCACCTCTGCCAGCGGCGAAGGGAGCGTCTATCAAGCCTACTTCTATACCAGCGCCGTCGGGCAGTTTGGAGCCAATGTGAAATGGACCGGATACGCGCAGGGGTTGTTCATCGACCATCTGGGTAATTTTCGAGAAGATACGAATCAGGACGGAAAACTAGTCTATGAAAACGATTACATTATGAAGACAAGGTACGATAACAATGTGGCCAGTCTTACCTATGGGAAGGTGCTGGTCGACAAGTATGGGGATGCCAATGGCGACGGGAGCGCCGACAGTACGACGCCGACAATTTCGGGCCTGGAGCTGAAAGATATTCTTCCTTTCTGGGAAGGGGGCAAACAGCTGGCCAACCTCGCCTCCGCGTCGAGAAATCTGCTCACCTGGGTGGACTCCGACAATGATGGACTCGTGGACGCAGGCGAGCAGATGCAATTCAGCACGGCGAATTCGGGAACCTTGAGTCAGTACCTGCGTGCCGGCGCTGCTCCCTATACGGCGGACAACATCATCAATTTCGTCCGCGGTGACGAAATCACGGGACTCCGTACTCGCATGCTGGAAGTGCCGATCGGCAGCGGCACTTACAAGGTGTGGAAATTGGGCGACCCCATCCACTCGACGCCCACCATTGTGTCCAAGCCGCAGGCGAACTATGATCTCATTTATGGGGATTCTTCCTACACGGCATTTTTTCAGCAGTACAAAACTCGCCGTGAAGTCATCTACATCGGCGCGAACGACGGGATGTTGCACGCGTTCAACGGCGGGTTCTACCACAAGAGCGACGATGTGACGACGCCGGCCGTGGTCGAGCATGGATGGTACACGAAGAACCCTACCGACAACAGCAGCGGCCGTCCGCTCGGGGACGAACTCTGGGGGTTCATCCCCCATCAACTCCTGCCGCAGTTGCAGTGGTTGACGAGGGCCGATTACACCCATGTCTACTACGTGGATCTCAAGCCCACGGTGGCGGATGTGCGGATCTTCCCCGTGGATGCAGACCATCCGAACGGCTGGGGCACGGTTCTGATCGGGGGCTTCCGCATGGGAGGGAGCTGTGGAAGCTGTGCTTCCGGCACGGGCGCTCCTCCGATGACGGTCAATATCAGCGGGACGAACCGCACGTTCTACAGCGCGTACTTTGTGCTCGATATCACCAATCCGGAAGTCGATCCCAAACTTCTCTGGAGCTTCAGCGATGCCGGATTGGGGCTTACGATCGGCACTCCGTCGGTGATGCGGGTGAGCCCGACGGCGGATTCGAAGATCGATAACACCAATGCGAAGTGGATGGTCTTGTTCGGTTCGGGCCCCAACGGCTATGCGGCAGACTTGCCGGCCGCTCCATCTCAATCAGCCAAGCTGTATGCCGTGGACTTGAAGGTCGGGCCTGGAGCCGGGAATTCGCAGGTGACCACGATGCCGGTCGGTTCCATCAGATCGTTTCTGGGTAACATTGCGTCGCTGGATAGGAATTTCGACTACCGGCACGACGTCGCCTACTTCGGGCGTACGATGCACGACGGATCTCTGCCCTGGAGGGGCAAGATGTATCGGTTGACCACTAGCGGTTGTACCAACGCCCCTTGCAGCACCTCGACCTGGGGCGTCGCCAACGGAGGCAACCGGTCAGCCACGGAGATCATTGATACTTTCTATGACTACAATTCAGGTGGTGGAACCACGGTGGAAATGGGGCCGGTAACGACCGCACCGTCGGTGACGATCGATGATGCGAATAAGGTCTGGGTCTTCTTCGGAACGGGCCGCTACTTGAGTAACTCCGACAAGACCGACACTGCGCAACAGTACCTGTTCGGAATTAAAGACAAAGTGATGAATTCTGGGTGCACCCAGACAAATACCACAAACTGCCTAATCGACGATGATAATAGCGCCGTTCTGGTGAACACCACGAATGCGGTGGTCTGTGTCGTCTGTGCGCCTGGGACGAACCAAATGACGGATCCGAACAATCCTTCGGCCACTAGTGTCACCACGGGAGCCAACTCGATGGCGGGGTTGGTCGCGAGCAAGGATGGATGGTACGTCAAGCTGGTGACTGCGGCCGGCACGTCAGCAGAGCGGTCGGTGTCCAGCCCCGTCGTGCTTGCTGGCGCAGTATTCTTTCCGACGCTCGTTCCCACGAATGATTTCTGCTCCTCCACTGGGACGAGCTATCTCTACGCGTTGTATTACAAGACCGGGTCTGCGTATTCGTCTCCGATCATCGGGACCGCCACCGCCGGTGCGAATACGAACAGCACCACAAGGATCAGTTTGGGCGAGGGGGTGGCCTCGCAAGTCGCTATCCATATCGCCGGGACTGGGACGTCGAATGGTTCCGGTGGAGGTGGAGGCGCCCCGCCGGGCACGTTCTGCAGTCAGATGAGCACAGGGAGCAGCACATGTAGCAAATTTAGTGGGCCGAATCCTCCCTGGAGTCGGTATATGTCTTGGGTGCGTCAGCGGGCCTGAGTAAAGGCTAAAAAGAGCCGGGAGAGACCAGTGTCTTGGTTCCTCCCGGCTCAACCAGCAAGGGAAAAGTAGCGTTCAGCAACGAACGGGATTGTCGCATCAACAAGTGGTGTACGCAAGATTCCTCCCATCGCTATACGTTGTTCTACCCCTCCTGTTTATCGGGTGCAATTCGAGTTCTACCCCGGGCAACGGGTCCTCTTCTCCAAGTGACGCCCCTCCACAGCGCCTCGCGACCATCCGGTTAGCGACAATTACCCCGGACCCCATTACGCTGAATGAGGTGGTCAAGGTGATGATCGAGACCGATGACAGCCAGTCCAGTATGGCTGGATTCCAGTACCAGTGGATAGTCAACGGTGACCCCCTCCGAGATCAGACGGGGCCCACGCTGACACCGAGTATGTTAAAGCGTGGTGACCGTCTGACAGTCAGCCTTGTACCCACAAGCGGCACGGTTCGAGGAACTCGTTACCAGGCAGGCCCCGCGTTGGTTGGCAATACCCCCCCCGTCGTCGCCCATCTCTCCATCGAGCGGCCGGATGACCCGCATGCTCCAGTCTTTGCGAAGATGGAGGCCGTCGATGCAGATCAGGACGAGATACAGTTCGACTTTCGTTGGTGGCGCAACGAAAAAGTAGTGAAACAGGGGCCTGAGCAGACGTTGGATACCACGGGATTTCAGACCAAGGATACGCTTGAGGTGGAAGTGACTCCGCGGGACCAATTATCGGCAGGAAAGCCGGTTCGTTCTGAATCGGTCTATGTCGGCAATAGTCCTCCGAAGATCGTCTCTGCCCCCGCGGCACTCATCGGCCGCGAACGATACGAGTATACGGTGAAAGCGGTCGATGCGGACGGCGACCCACTCAGCTTTCTTCTGGAAGTGGCGCCACCGGGGATGGTGATTGACAAAGAAACAGGGCATCTCGTCTGGCAAATTCCCCCGGACCAGCTCGGCAGCCACCGAGTTCGCATCGTCGCTGAAGACGGTCAAGGGGGAACCGCCTTTCAGGAATTCGATTTCCCCCTCCCTGCTCCCGGCAAGCATGCTAAACCCGAAGGCGCGTGAGAGTGCCTGTGTAGTGCAATTATTTCTTCTGCTTGTCACTCCAATCGACAATTTGTTAGAATCACCCCATTAACACTGCAAGGAGGGAGCACGCCTTAGCGCTTGTGCGTAAACTTAAACTCAGAGAAGGTACCAATACCGCCGTACTGTTCGGTCACCACGACCGGCACCTCAAGCTGATCGAAGAAGACCTCGGTGTGCGCCTCTCGGCGCGTGGCGAAGAACTCACCCTCGATGGCACAGCCGACGCCACGCGCCATGCGGAACGTATCCTCACGGAACTTGCCACTCTTGCCAACGACGGGATGGTCCTCCAGCCGGACGACATTACCCACGCCCTGAGCGCGCTCCGGCAGAGTCCTGAAATTCCCATCAAAGAACTCCTCTCCAACGCGGCGACCATCGTCACCAAGAAACGATTCGTCGCGCCGAAAACGCCGACGCAAAAAGCCTATATCGAAGCCATCGAAACGCACGACATCGTGATTGGCATCGGCCCGGCCGGAACGGGGAAGACCTATCTAGCGATGGCGATGGCGGTGAGCGCGTTGCTGAAGAAAGAAGTGAGCCGCATTATTCTTGCGCGGCCGGCGGTGGAGGCGGGCGAGAAGCTCGGGTTCCTGCCGGGCGATCTGTACGCCAAGGTGAATCCCTATCTCCGCCCTCTATACGATGCATTGTTCGACATGATGGATATGGAACGGGCGACGCGCGCGATTGAACGGGGCGACATCGAGATCGCGCCGCTTGGGTTTATGCGGGGCCGTACGTTAAACGATTCGTTCGTCATTCTCGACGAAGCGCAGAATGCCACGGCGGAACAAATGAAGATGTTTCTCACACGCCTTGGTTTCCATTCCAAGGTGGTCGTCACCGGCGATATCACGCAGGTGGATCTGCCGCCCGAACGGGTCTCAGGCCTGATCGAGGTACGGGAGATTCTGCGCGACGTCGAGGGCATCGCCTTCGTCTACTTCGATGAGCGCGACGTGGTGCGTCACAAGTTGGTGCAGGACATTATCAAAGCCTACGAGCAGCATCAGAGCCCCCAGCAGACCTCCGGCCCCATCGCGGGCGCGGCGGGGCGGCGACCGTCGCCGGGGCCGCAGGAGAAGCAACCGAAGTCGGTCCCCCCGTCCGCACCGTTCACGGCCCCGTGGGGCCAGTCGCATTGATTCAGGGCAACTACTCAGGTAGATAGACTGAAGGCTTCAGTCTTCAATCTAGACACTCGAGGGGTTTGGACTGACTTCTCAAATACGGCGGCAGCAGTTTCGGTTCCATCTAACATGGTAGATGATTGCGGAGGGAACTACACTGTCAATTCAATTTGTCGAAGCGGTAGGGCTTCTTGCGCAACGAGGATTCATCTCGGCTTGACCCTAACCCGCATTATTCATGAACGCTTCTTCTACAATTATCGATTCGCTGCTAAGACGAGTCTTCGGCCAGCGGGCTCGCCCCTATGAATGGCGTGATTCGTGCTTCCCGAGATCTTTTATAGCCCTCAGTCTGAACACCTGAGTAGTTACAATGCCGGTTCATATACAGAGTCACGTTCGATGTGTGACGTTTGACCAGGCGCGCCTGGAACGACTGGCACGGGCGATTCTTTCCGATGTCAGGGAAACGTCGGCGGAGCTGGGCATCATGTTCGTGGGCGATCAGCGGATGCGGGGTCTCAATCGTCGGTATCGGGGCAAGGATCACACGACCGACGTGCTGGGTTTTGCCATGCGGGAAGCCTTCATGCCTCACGGTTCGACCAGCTCACCGTCCCGAGTCCAATCGAGGGACGCCTCACGCCTCACGCCGGATATGCTGGGCGATGTGGTGATCTCGGTGCCCACGGCGTGGCGACAGGCGAAAGAGGCCGGACGGTCATTGGACGAGGAACTCGCCTGGTTGCTGGTCCATGGCATTCTGCATCTCTGCGGCTACGATCATGAGCGGAGTGAGAAAGAAGCACGCCGGATGCATCGTCGTGAACGGATGATACTGCGGTCGATCGCGCGGTTGCCGTAACGATCAGGCTGAGGTTACGAGTAGATCTATGGGATGGCTGCAGCGACTGAGTGACGGGCTCACGAAAACGCGCGATGTCGTCCGCGGGTCCCTGGATCGGCTGCTTGGCCGTGCGGCGGATCCTGCCCTCCTGGAGGAATTCGAAGCGGCCCTCATGGCCTCCGATCTCGGTGCCCGCGTCGTGGACCGCGTGATCGAGCGCCTCAAGAAACAGCTTCAAGGGACCGATGCCTCACAGCCCAGTCGGGTGCATACGGTATTGCGGGACACTCTGCTCGATGTGTTGACGCCCGTGCAAGGGCTGTCGTTGGAGTCCCTGCTCGTGAAAGGTCCCAAGCCCTTCGTCATCCTGGCGGTGGGGGTGAACGGTGTGGGTAAGACGACCACGGTGGCCAAGATCGCGCAACGGCTCGTGCAGGTTGGGAAAGTGCCGTTGTTGGTGGCTTGCGACACCTTTCGCGCGGCGGCGATCGATCAGCTGCAAGTTTGGGCCGACCGAGTCGGCGTCGACGTGATCCGTCACCGCCATGGAGCCGATCCAGCCGCCGTAGCGTTCGATGGGATTGCCGCCGCGAAAGCGCGGCAGGTAGACGTGGTGTTGATCGATACGGCCGGCCGGCTACACACGAAATCGAATCTCATGGACGAACTCCGCAAGATCGCCCGAGTCATCACGCAGGAATGTCCTGGTGCACCGCACGAAGTGCTCCTCGTGTTAGACGCCACGGTTGGGCAGAATGCGCTGTCCCAAGCCCGTCAGTTCCATCAAGCGGTCGGCGTCACCGGCTTGGTCCTGACGAAGCTCGACGGCACCGCTCGCGGAGGGATCGTCGTCGCGATTGCCGAGGAGCTGAAGTTGCCCGTGAGGCTCATCGGGGTCGGGGAGTCGGTTGAGGATCTGCAGGATTTTCAGAGCGACGCTTTCGTGGAGGCGCTCCTCGGGACATCGGCGCCGCCCTCCGCCTAGCAGGATACTGAAAAAGTCCGCCAACGCCACAGACCGTGGCGTCAGTCTCGGATGTCTCGCGTGGATATCCGGCGTAGCCCCCAGTGAGATCCCGTCATTTTCTTCTCAGGCAGCATCGCCTGTGTTAGGCTGATTTTGCCAATTATCTAGTCGTGACGCGCCATGCATTCCTGTCCGTGAGGCTGAGATATGATCAAGATCCTGGTTATCGACGACGATCGCATGAACTGCGAGCTGCTCCAGTCTGTCTTCACCCGACATGGGTATCAGGTGCTGTCGGCGACGAGCGGGATCGAAGGCCTGACCCTCTTCCGCCAGCAGGCCCCGCGCGTCACCATTCTTGATCTTCGCATGCCGGAAATGGATGGGCTGACTGTCCTCAAAGAAATCCGCGCCTACGATCCCTCTGCGGCGGTGATCATTCTAGGCGGCGGAGCGACCGAGGGGCAGGAAAATCAAGCGCGGGGGTTGCGCGTCACCGATTTTATTCGAAAGGGCCTGTCGCTTGACGTGCTGGTCGAATGCGTCAACCGGGTGGTGCAGCTTCCGGCTAGATCCGTTCCCGCTCTGCCGGTGGCAGGCAGTGCAGCCGTCGCCGATACGGGGGAAACGATCCTCGTCGTCGACGATGAGCTGTTGGTCCGCGACTTGCTCGTTCAGTTTCTCAGTCTCCGCGGCTATCGGGCGCTCGGCGTGAAAGACGGCTCCGAAGCCCTCTCGATGGTGGAACAAGCACCCCCCGACCTGATTCTTCTCGACCTGTTCATGCCCGGCATGAGCGGTGTCGAGGTGCTCCGGCAACTCCGCCAACGCGAATACACCGGCGGGGTGATCATCATCACCGGGAGTCATGACGAAGAGCGTCTTGATGAAGCCTGGGCCGTGGGGCCGCAAGAAGTCATCGGGAAGCCGATCGACTTGGAGCAATTGCTGACATCCATCCAGCTTGTGCTCGTCTGTCGCGAATGCTAAAACCTTTCCGATGCCAATCGGAAGCAGGATTGTCTCTTCCCTCTGTCTGTTTCTCGTCGCGCTCCTCAGCCACGGGGCTCTTGGTATCGCCTGCGCAGCCGATCCGGTCCTGCCGCGAGTCGTCATTCGGCATCACGAGTTATTCGTACAGATCGCCCCCGAGCAACATGCTCTCATTGCAAGGGACCGGCTAACCCTTGAAGTGCCGGAGTCACAGACTTCGATTCGTTTCTCCCTCGCCCCCACACTCCAGCTCGATCACATTGCACTCGTGCAAGAATCGTCCGGGTCGGAATCCTTGATTCACGATGTGCCGTTTGAACTCGAGCATGGTTCCGCGCCGGAGTCGGTCCAGGAGGTCAGTATTCCCTCACAGGTTGTGCCGGCCGGACTGGTGACGCTGGATGTTCACTATCATGGCGTTATCAACGATCCGCCGCGAGATCCGCGCCATCTTCGTTTTGTGACGCCCAGTGAAACTGCCGGACATATCGGGCCGGAAGGCGTCTATGTGAGCAGCGAGAGCCACTGGTATCCCGATATCCCGGAGTCACTCAGCACCTATACGCTGCTGGTCGCCGTGCCCACGGGGTGGACCGTAGTAACCCAAGGGAAGGCCGGCGAATCGCGTGCTTGCCCCGCCGGACTCTGTCGCAGCGATCAGATGGTGATAACGGATTGGGCCGTGACGCAGCCGAGCGAAGCCGTCACGCTCGTGGCGAATACATTTGTCGCAACGTTTCGCGACTGGACGGCCAAGACGGGTCAGAGGATTCGGCTCTCGACTTATCTATTCCCCGAGGATGCCCATCTGGCCGAGGAATATCTCGATGCCACCGCGCGCTACCTGGACGTCTATATCCCCCTGTTGGGTCCCTATCCGTTCGAGAAGTTCGCCGTAGTGGAGAATTTCTTTGCGAGCGGGCTCGGCATGCCCTCGTTCACCTTGCTGGGAAGCGGCGTCATCAAGCGGCATTATGTGCAACCTTACGCGCTCGGCCACGAGATCGTGCATTCGTGGATCGGCAACGCGGTCTTCAATCGCGCCGATCGCGGGAATTGGGTGGAAGGTCTGACGACGTACCTGGCCAATTATTACTGGCACGAACTGATGGGAGATCGCGCACAGGCGCGGGACCAACGCCGTCTGATGGTGCAGGGCTACAATCTCCACGTGCCCCCGGAACGGGACTATCCGGTCGCGCAATTCACGCAGAAACAAGATGAGCATGACAATGCTATCGGCTATCAAAAGGCCGCCATGCTGTTCCACCTCCTGCGCCAGGAGGTGGGAGAGGGGACGTTCTGGCGTGCCCTTACGAGCTTGGTGGCGCAATATCGTGGCCGGCATGCGGAATGGCGCGATCTTGAGCGAGTCTTTGCGGAAGAAAGCCGCCAGGACCTCCGATGGTTTTTCGCGCAATGGGTGGAACAGGATGGGGCGCCGGGGCTGTCGTTGCCGGAGGCCGTTGCCCGTCCGGTGGCAGGGGAGCCAGCGCAGACCTTTCAGCTGGAGGCCACGATCGTCCAATCGGACAAGCCCTTTCGTCTTCCCCTTCAGCTGCTGATTCGCATGGAAGGTGACCGTGAGCGTCTTCTGACTCTGCCGCTGCGTTCGCTGCGCGAGACAATCTCCGTTGCCTTACCCGCTCGACCGATCGCGATTGATCTCGATCCCGGGTTCATGACCGTCCGACGGGTCGCCCGGCAATCGTTGCCGCCGGTGCTCAATCACTATGTCACCGATCGGCGGCGATCGGTGTTAACGGCGTTTACGGATGAGCCAGGCCATCCCTCGCCGTTTCGGGATGTGGTCACGCGCATCGAAGCCCAAGAACAGCAGAAACCGATCGGCGAACGAACGGTGATCGCCTCCATGGCCCAAGATGGCCTGTTGCCTCAGGAAGGTTCGGTGTTAGTATTGGGCGGCCCGGAATCCCGATCCGGGATTCAATCGATCCTGGCCAATCACTGCGGTGAGCGCGCGACCCTGAACGACAGGGATGTCACCGTGATGGGGACGGCGCACGAAGGGCCGGGGTTGGCCTTGCTGGTCAGTTGCCATCGGGTCGATCGCCCGGGCAGCGTCGTGACGGTGCTGTATGCGGCCACGCCGCAGGCCGTGGCGAAGGTGGCGCGGCTGCTCTTTTTTTACGGATGGAATAGTTTCGTGTTGTTCAAGGATGGAGCGGTGGTCACCCGCGGGGAGTGGCCAGTCGCGAGCGATCGTACGGAGGTGCGTCTCGATGCAAGCGATCCCATTCGGTAAGTGGTGCATGATCGGACTCGCCTTTCTGTTGCTGTGTGAGCAGACGGGACAGGCAGAGAGCCCTGCGTCGAAGGCTCGGGTGATTCCCGCTCACCAGGCTGAGCGGCATCTGAAGAATATTCGCCAGTTGACAGTGGGCCGGCAGAATGCCGAAGCCTATTTTTCGTTCAGCGGGAACAAACTGATTTTCCAATCCACGAACAATTGGACAAAAGATACATACGCGGCCACGCTCAACCCGGCCGACGCCGGGCTGGGTTGTTATCAGATGTACGTGATGGATCTGGACAGTGACACCGTTCGATTGGTGAGCACCGGCACGGGTGCCACGACGTGCGGATACTTTTTCCCGGGCGATCGCCGCGTGCTCTATTCGTCGACGCATGCGTCGGGGCCGAACTGTCCGCCGAAGCCGAAGCGGGACGGGGCTTACCGCTGGGGCTTGGATGACTACGACCTCTATGCCGTACGCATTGATGGTCAAGAGATGCAGCGGCTGACCTCCACGCCGGGCTATGATGCGGAAGCGACCGTGTCGCCGGACGGCAAGACGATCGTCTGGACGTCCGTGAAAGATGGGGACTTGGATCTCTATGCCATGAATCTCGATGGCTCGAAACCCCGGCGGCTGACGAACGAGATCGGCTACGATGGCGGGGCGTTCTTTTCGCCGGACAGTAAGCACATCGTCTACCGGGCGTCGCATCCCACCGATCAAGCGGAGATTGACAAGTACAAGGACTTGCTCAACCAGCGGCTGGTGGAGCCGGGGCAACTTGAAATTTTTGTGATGAATGCGGATGGAAGTGGCCAGCGACCGGTCACGTCGAACGGCGCCTCGAATTTTTCGCCTTTCTATTTTCCCGATGGCAAGAAGATCATTTTCTCATCGAATATTGAAACGAAGAGCGAAGGAGGCCGACCAAGTTTTCATCTCTACGTGATCGGTGAGGACAGCCAAGGCCTCGAGCGGCTCACGTTCGACGGACAATTCAACAGTTTCCCCATGTTCTCGCCGGATGGTACCAGCCTGGTCTGGGTCTCGGATCGCCAGGCCAAGACGCCTGGAGAGTTTAATGTCTTTCTCGCCGACTGGGTGCCTTAAAGCGGTGATGAGTGATCAGTGATGAGTGATCACCTAACCCAAGACCGCGGCCCTATCTCGATTATCCATCACCCATCACGCATCACCCATCACGTATCTGTGCGGTTTAGCCTTGTACCCCTGGCCTTTTCATGTACCGCCCTCGTGCTTGCATTCGCGGGGCTGTGGGAATGGGATGTGCCGCTTACCAGGTTCGTCCGTTCCTTCTATCCCGAGGTCGGCTCTGTACACAATAATCCCTGGCTGGTTCAATTCAGCCATATCGGTGACCGCCTGGGAAAGGGGGAGTCTCTGGTGGTCTTGAGCCTCATGCTGCTGGCGGTCGGGTATGGATTGAAACATCCGCAGTGGAAAGACGCCGGCTGGCAGAGTCTCATCGCTCACGGTCTCGCCGCGTTGAGCGCCAATATTTTGAAACATGCCATTGGCCGTCCCCGGCCCAAGTTCATGCACGCCGGTAACATCGAGCTCTCCCCAACCGGCGGAACCGGGTGGGACTCGTTTCCGTCCGGGCATGCGGCGGCAGCGTTCGCAGTCGCAACCGTGCTAGCCACAAAGTTCCCGCGAGCGAGATGGCCGATTCTCATTGCGGCAGTGGCCATAGCCGCCAGTCGGATTGTCCGCGGGTCTCATTATCTAACCGACGTGGCCGGAGGAGCGACTCTCGGCTGTGTCATAGGAGTGATTGCCGCCCATCCCTGGCGTGAATGGCGCTCATCGGCTGGAAGGGCTGTCTGTCGGATGACGCCATTTGTTGTGGCGACGCTCGCGCTCGTCTGGACGATCGTCCATCTCCCGTCAGAGACTTGGCCGTTCCAACAGCTGTTGTGGACCGGCCCGTTTCTCACCCTTGCGGGACTCGTTGGCCATGTCTTGTGGACGGGGCAGTCGTCATGGTGCCCGGCCTGGCTGTCCGGACCGCTGGCTCGCGGTCTCGTGGGACTGGGGTTAGGGATGACGACCGGCTCTCTGTTTATCACGACCACTGTACTGCTCGTCTGTGCTGCACATTGGTTGGATGGTCTCCCTGGTCAGAACGAGTCCATGGCGGAGGGTCATGTGGGGTTATGGGCAGCCATGACAGAGGGTCTGTTCGTCACGGCCATGCTGCTGGTGCTGGGGGCGATCTATGCCCTGAAAGGCATCGTGCCGATGTAGTCTGGTTTCTCTGGTTTGTCTTGTCTGTCTTGTTTGCCTGGTTGAACCATACCAACCAGACAGACCAGATGAACCAGATTAACCAGATTAACCGTTCAATGGCCGAGAATGCGGGGTGAAGGTGGCGGGGTTGCACCTTCTGGAATCATCACCATCGGCTGGTTGGCCAGCAGCACGTAGCCGTAGCGCTTGAGAATGGGGACCAGCCCGTTTGCTTCCGCCGGCAACTTCGATTGTGCGTTTTCCGGCAATAGGATCATCACTCTCTTTGGCTCTTTCAGAGCCGCCAGTATCTTGTCCTCTTCCCCAATGGGCACGAAGAGCGTCTTGCGTTTTGCGTAAAATACGGACGACGATCTTGTGGTGCCATAGGCAATGAATTGATCCTGGCGACCCAGGTTCAGTCCCGCGGCATAGGCGAGTTCCTGCGGGGGCGCGATCACATATCGGTTGATGTGTGGGGTCACAATCACGATGACGATCAGAACCAGACCGGCCAAGGTCGCCCCCGCCGCCCAGAATGCTCCTCCGCGCCGTTCGTCGTTCAACCCAAGATATCCCACTAACGCCATCCCGAGTAACAACACGGTCGCGGCTAGATAGGGACCGCTGCCAAGGTCCACCTGTCCGGCCAAGGGGAACTCCCGCACCATCTTGGATGCGTAGGTTGCGTAGAGCGTGGGGAGGGAGGCAAAGCCGATTGCCAAGAGATACCCCAGCCCCATCATGAGGTGAATGGAGCCTCGAATCCCTTTCGTCGTCGGATCTTGTAGGCAGCGCGACCAGTACGAGGCTGTCAGCAGGGCGGCGGCTGGAAACAATGGGCCAATGTAGTGGGGCAGGCGGGTCGAAGAGGCCGTGAAGAATACGAAGATGCCTACGACCCATAGGGCCGCAAAGAGGTCGAGTTCAAGTGAACTTGATGGGCGAGGGGCGAGGGGCGAGGGGCTGGAGTTCTGGCGTGTTTTTTCCTCTAGCCTCACGCCTCTAGCCTCGTGCCAGTTTTTGAACGCGTGATAGAGCGGGACAGGAAGCAGCGCGCTCCAAGGAAAGAAGCCTAAGAGCAGGACCGGGAGATAGAAGAAGATGGTGCCCTCGTGGCCTTCCATCGGACTTAGGAATCGGCCGATCGTATGAGCTTTCGCGCCTGTGGCATAGGCGTCGCCATGCACGAGGAACATGGCCGCATACCAGGGGGCGGCGAGCAGAATGAACAGCAGCATGCCCGCAAGGGGAACCCCCTTCTGCCAATACTGGCGCCACCGGCGCGTCCAGGTGAGGTAAAGTGCCGCTGCAATGATGGGCACGGCAAATCCGACCGGTCCCTTCGTCAGCGTGGCGAGAGCCATACCGATATAGAATGCCCAGATCCATCGGCGTACGCCGGCTTCTCCATGCAGTCCAAGCCAGAATCCGTACAGCGATGCCGTGGTGAAAAAAATCAAGACACTATCGGTCAGCGCCATGCGTCCGAGCCCAAGGATTTCCAGGTTGAGCAAGAGCATCAAGCCGCCGAAGAGTGCGACGGTTTGCTCGCGCTGGTGCACCAGGAACAGGTAGTGGATGAGGATCAAGCCCACTCCGAAGAGGGCTGAGGGAAATCGTGCGGCGAACTCGTTGACGCCGAACAGGCGGTACGACTGCTCCATCAACCAATAGATAAAGGCCGGTTTCGCAACGCGCAACTCACCGTTGAACGTCGGCGTCAGCCGATCCCCCGACTCGAACATTTCGCGCCCGGCTTCGGCGTTCCGTCCCTCGTCACGGTCGGTCAACCCCATGTCGCCGAGCCCCAAGAAGAACAACAGTCCCGACAGAGCCAGGAGCGCGAGAAGGAGCAGTGCATGGTGCGAACGGTCTGTAGTGGTCATAGAGTCGTTCGGATCGTGTGGTGACCGCATGATTTGAGAGTGTCAGATCTCAAAGAGTTATGTTTGTGGAGAAGAGGGGCTGCCCGGATGGTTCGCCCGGCTCGTGCGAGAGATCAGCATCAGGTTGCGAATATAGACGATAGACCCGATGCTCTGTCCTGCGATGAAGACCGGATCTTCCCGATAGATCGCATAGGTGAGCGTGATGAGCCCGCCGATCAGGCTCATGTACCAAAACGAGATCGGGACCTGACTCTCCGCCTTTCTTTCAGAGGCAATCCATTGGATCACCCAGCGGCCGAAAAACATCCCTTGGCCGAGAAATCCGATGGCGAGCCAGATGGTCTCGATGCTCATAGACAGGCCAGAGGCGAGGGGCTAGAGGCGAGGGGAAGTGCGTCTCGCCTGGATGAGCTTGCCGATTCTTTTGCCCATAGTGGCGTATTCTTTATCGAGTGTCTCAAACATGGTTCCGTTGAGGTGGCCTGATTCATGCGCGATCTGAAGTTGTGTGCGTAGTTCAGCGACTGTACCTTTGGCAATGAAAAAATATCTGACCGATTCCTTGTCGGTATCGCGTTCGTCTCCTTCGGCAAGATTGCTGGCAACGCTGACCGCACTGCGGTGTACTTGGTCTCTTAGGCCGAAGTCAACGTTCTTCATCTCGCTACTGGATACTCTGTAGATCAACACTGCAAAATCCTTTGCTTTCTGCCAGACAGCCAGATCTTTAATGCCTTTATTCCCCACCCCTAGCCTCGAGCCCCTGGCCCCTCGCCCTTCGTGATGTGGTATCGCAGCATTCTGGTTTGCATCCACCGAACGGCAATCAAATCATAGAGAGATTTGAATAATCGGTTGCCCATGCCGTACTTGGAGACGCCGTGAATGCGCGGGTAATGCCGGACCGGCACCTCCGTGACAGTGAACCCATGCATGAGCGCGAGCGCGGGAAAGAATCGGTGCATGCCTTCGAAGGGGTGCAGTCGCTCCAGCGCGGGCCGTCGGAATATCTTGAGCGGGCATCCCGTGTCGTGGATGCCGTCGTGGGTAAAGCAGTTCCGCACGCGGTTGGCGATTTGGGACGACATTTTTTTAACCAGACCATCCTGCCGCTGTTGTCTCCATCCGCACACAAGATCGTAGGTGGCAGTATAGGGGAGGAGTTTCAAGATGTCTTCGCTGTCCTGTTGAAGATCGCCGTCGATTCCAATGATCAATTCGCCGGAAGATTGCCTGAAGCCCGCGTCGAGCGCGCAGGTCTTGCCGTAGTTTTGGTCGAAGTGGAGCGTGGTAACCTCAGGGTGCTGCGCCGCCAGGCGATCCAGTTCCTCACCGCTGCCGTCGCTGCTGCCATCGTCCACCAAAATGATTTCGAACGGTCGAGTCTGCGAGGACGCATGTGAATTCATGACGGTCAACAGCCCCTCAATCAGTGGAACAAGATTGTCTCGCTCATCTTTGATGGGGACGATGACGGAAGCCCATGGATGGGATGGCACGGTCATGCGGGGTAGATATTCCTGGCGCAGAAGGGGAACCACGCAATCACGCGGGCATTCTACAGAATGCCTAAGAGAGCGTCAAACCACGGAAGTGATCAGTGATGACGGGGGATTACTTGGTCTTTCCTCACCCAGCACCGATCACCCATCACGTCCCCGGCGCGGTGATGGTGAAGCGCATCGTGCCCATCAGACTCATCTCGTTGACCTGCTCTCCCACGTGAATTTCCACTTTGTACCGGCCGGGTTTCCATGTGTCCTGTGGAGGGGAGAGCGTGAGATAGCCGCTTTCGTCTTCGAGCGCAATATGCATGGCATCTTGTCCGATCACCACGGTGGGATCGAGGCCGGCTACCGCTTCCGGGAAGCAGCGTCCGAACACTTGGAACCCCTGATAATGCTGGTGAAGGTGGAACACAACGAAGACTGCTGGGGTATCGGGACGGAACCGGTCGGTTGGTTTCACCGGCACGATCTCGTGCGTACGGTGAAAGCCCAGTTCCTCGTCGAATCCTTCCGCCGTTGTAATGGTGCGGAACAGGCCTTGCGGCGGGGCGTCGAAGTCGTAGGAGGTGACGTCTTGGGGGCGGTTCTGAAAATCAGGGATGGGGGAATTCTTGGTGATCGGCAGCTCAACCGCCAGAGCCGGGGTTCCCGCAAGGCCGCAGCAAACTATGAGTAGTGTGATGAAAAGGGTAGGCATGGCTGTTTTCGTACACCGGTCGATGGGGGCTGTCAAGGGGAAGAAAAAGCTGGTGGCTAACAGCTGCCGGAAAGCCCGTTGCGGCTGTTTCCCGCCATCTGCTAGAATCCGCGCTCTTTGAAGCTGGAAGCGAGATTGGCGGGCAGGATTTTTATGTTGCAGGACGCAGACGCCTTACCCCAGCTTATCGGCGACTATAAGCCGGTCGATCAGTGGCAAGTCCATATTAATACGCTCTTCTATCGCTTCCGGGGCGATCAAATCCGCAGCTTCTACCAAACGTTTGCCTCAGCCGACTATCGGCTCGCCCATGCGCTCGCGGCGGACTATTTCGAAAAAGTCGTGAAGCGCGAAAAAGCGTCGGATTCACGCCTCACCCCTCACGCCTCACCCCTCACGGTTATGGAATGGGGGCCCGGGAACGGCAATCTCGCCGCCTGTTTCTTGAGCCATCTCAAGGCCCTCGATAAGGACGGGGCGATCTATCCCCGCATTCGATATGTGCTGGTCGATTGGGAGCAAGCAGTGCTCGATGCAGCGCTGGCTCATCCGGAGCTCGCGTCTCACCGGAGCCGGGTTGAGACGCATCGAGGGACCGTGGATCGGCTCGATGGTGTTGCGGATGGCAGTGTGGATCGGATCATCTGTAACGAACTGTGGAACGATCTCCCGACGAAATTGATGTCGCGACAGGCGAACGGCATTGAAGAAGAGTTCCTGCGACCGAACTTGAGCGAAGCCGCTCATGCGAGAATTTCTGACTGGGCGGCCTTTGTCCGGGCATTCGAATCCATAGATATAGAGGCGCTCAAGGGCTTCCCCCCCCTCCTGGACGACCTGGTGTGGGAGCGTGAATATCGGACGGTCGAATGGAAAGAGGTCCCCTACCGGAAGACGATCACAGATTTCCTCAAACGTATCGATGAGCACGTGTTGGTTCCCGTCAATCTGGGGGCCTATGCCACGATCAAGGAAGCCAAACGGCTGTTGGCTCTCCAAGCGATCGGGTTCAGCAGTTTCGACGCAGGCACAGCGGATATGAACGTGCTGAACGATCCGGAGAAGCCCTGCTATGGCCAATTTGGCGGGCAACAGAGTTTCATGGTCAACTTTGCGTTAGCCGAAGCGGTCATCAAGCAGATGGAGGCCGGCACGATGACAATAGAGAGCCAGCGTGAGTTCGTGGGGCGCAGCTTGGGGACCAACGTCTTAACTCTCATGGATCTCATCGCCACCCATCCTTCCGCCGGCACGAGAATGGCGCGGTGGGAAGAGGACCGCTTGATGCTCAAGACTCTCCGCGCATTGAACGAGACCTACCGGAGCCCCTATGCGCGCCATCTGGATTTCCCCATTCCGTTGGAGCTGCCGCCGGAGGAGCGTGAAGCGCTCCAGGTCCTTGTGCGCTCGCTCACGCCGACAGGCATTCCGGACACCGTCGCCTATCTCACAGAGGAAGAGCTGGCCTTGGCCTCGAAGGATCTCGAAGACATTGGTTACGATCCGCAGTCATTCATGATCGCCTTGACCGCACCACCGAGCCCTGTGGACTACTTTCATTCCTTCGTACGACCTCGTTGATTCCTAGGAGCCAAACATCTCGATTTGCTGAATTTCCGCTTGACTCAGTTCTTGTTCTTCTATAGCCTTTATGACCTTCTCCTCGCATGAGGAAGGCCCCCACCTTTCGGCTGGTTCAAGGCCGCAGAGCGAGTGGGCTTTGGTGGGACAAGAAGAGAAAGAGAGTCATTGATGTTTGGATCATTCGGATGGATGGAATTGATGCTGATTCTGATCATTGTCTTGATCATTTTCGGCGCCGGCAAGATTCCGCAGTTGGGTGAGGGGCTCGGGAAGGCCATTAAAGGATTCAAGAAGAGCGTCAACGAGACGGATGCCATCGACGTGACGCCTCCTCCGTCCGATGCGCCTGAACCCCCGCCGTCGCAGGTCGCGCAAGCGCAGGCCACCCCGCCGGCCACAGCACCGGTTCAATCAGGGAAGCAGGTCAAGCAAGGCTGAAAGTGCAGTGATGCGTGATGGGTGACGAGTGATAAGCCAACGCAGCCCGAACCGATCACGCATCACCGATCATGTATCACTGGTCGTGAACTATGTTCGGATTGGGCGCCGGAGAAATTCTCATTATCTTGGTGATTGCGTTCTTGCTGTTCGGCCCCAAGCAGCTGCCTGAAGTCGTTCGCCAGGTCGGGAAAGCGGTCAAGGGGTTCAAGGCAACGGCGGAAGATTTGCGGAAGTCGGTGGAGCCGGAGCTCAACATGATCCAGCAGGAAGTGAAGATGGTCGAGCAGGACTTTCAGGCCTCGATCAAAGACGCGGAAGAGCAGATCAATGCTGCGACCACGCAGGAAGAGAAACAGGTTGATTCAAAGGGATCAGCTAATCAGGCGTGAAGGTCGGCGAGAAAATCTTGAAAGGCATGAATTGGAGAAGAATGAGGCCTGGCAGAGTTGAGAAGCAGCCAGCCCGTACAATCATTTGAGTAAGGAGATCATTCCCCAGAATTTGAGTCAGATTGTTTTTTCCCCTTCGAGACCAGATGTAATGTCTATCGCACGTGATATTGGCGACACAAAGACCTTTCCACCAGTCCCCTTTGTCTTAAGGATGTTAATCACCGCATCTTCCTTACTCTCTGGAATGATTATTGTCATGATGTATCTGTCACTGAACTGCGGTTGGAATAGTTCACTTCCTTTTGCAGCGTGAAGTTTTGCAGGTTTATGCTTACCTCTTCCTCGTACCTTACCAACCGTCATGCCACCGACCTCTATTTCTCTTAATGCTTCACTTATTTCCATAACACAGTTGCTCACAAGTAGCGCTTCAATTTTTAGCACTTTATGACCCTGAAAGATTTTTCAAAAAAGTTGTTTCAGATTTTGATAGTCATGTGGTAATCAAGGGCTATCCACTTCGCTCAGTATAGAGATTCAGGAATGCTATGCCAATAGATAAAATAATAGATACAGGCGATACAGCATGGATGCTTGTTGCAGGAAGTTTAGTGCTTTTAATGATACCTGCACTTGGTCTTTTCGAATCTGGTTTATTGAGAAAGAAGAATGCCGTATCTGTTTTTATGCAAATCTTCACTGGATTAGCGTTACTGAGTGTCATGTGGTTTATCTTCGGTTTCAGTCTATCATTTGGTCCTGATATAGCCGGTTTTATTGGTAACCTGGATTGGGTATTCCTACGAGGAGTTCCATGGCACCAGGCACTTCCTTATGCACCAACAATTCCCGGAGTATTATTTGTAAAATTCCAATTAATGTTTGCCGCAATTACACCCTTGCTTCTGACGGGTACTATTGCAGAACGAATGAAATTTAATGCATTTCTCTTGTTCATAGCTGCGTGGTCCATGTTCATCTATTATCCGCTCGTGCATTGGATATGGGGCGGCGGTTGGTTAGGAAAACTTGGTGCAGTCGACTTTGCTGGCGGCATAGTAATTCATACGAGTGTTGGAATGGGCGCACTTGCGGCAGCACTGGTACTTGGTCGCAGAAGATTCTTTGGTCCAGCAATTGAGGTCCCACATAGCATACCCTTGGCGGTGACAGGTTCAGCACTTCTTTGGTTAGGTTGGTTTGGATTCAATGCCGGCAGTGCATTAGCCTCTGGTTCACTGGCTGGAAACACAGTCATTGTCACGCACATGGCTTCTTCAGTTTCCGCATTAATTTGGGTAGGAATGTCTTGGTTGAGGACAGGCAAGCCCTCTGTAATTGCTGCCGTTAACGGTGCTATTGCAGGTCTGGCAGGAATTACACCAGCATCAGGATTTGTCAGCGTAGAACATTCTTTTGTTATTGGTATAGCAATAGGCTTTGCCTCATATACTGGAGTGATACTCTTTAAGGAGAAACTCAAGATAGATGATGCATTAGATGTCAGTTCAGTCCATGGGGTTGCAGGAGTTATTGGTTCTCTTTCAATTGGACTCTTTGCCAGTAAATTAGTGAATCCCGCTGGAGTAGACGGTTTATTCTTTGGTAATCCGGCTCAATTAGGTATTCAAGCCATTGCAGTCGGAGTGGCTACTGTTCTTGGTTTTTGTGGCACCTATGTAATTATGAAGTTTCTAGATGTCACAATTGGAGTTAGAGTGTCACCCGAAGTAGAGGATGCAGGCTTAGATATCAGTGAACATGCGGAACGAGCCTACGCTGACGAAGAAGAGTTCAAGTTAGATATGCAAACGTATGTAGAAAACTTGGAAGAAAAAGAAAAGTTTTTCTTCAATAAGAAATAATACTCTCGTTCCAATTACCATTTGAGGTTGTGGTGTATTGTAAGTTTCCCCATCAAGGATTCTTTCCTCCCGCATCGTAGATCCCATAGAGGAGAGCTGTATTAGAATCATCAGACAGGCAGGGTGGGCCGGTCTAGCCACGCTCTGTAGTGCGGTCGTGATGGCAGTGGGGATGTCATTCGTGACGGCCCCGGCACAGGCCGAGTTTGAATTGCCGGAGGGAGAAAAGATTACCAACGTCGCGGTCGTTCCGCGCGCGATTCCGCAGAAGGAAGAGTACGAACTCTACGATCCGAAAATCGGTAAGAATTTCGATCTCAATAAATTCTGGGTACGCGGCGATCTTCGCGTACGACCTGTCATGCGGAACGGCGTCTGCTTCGGCAGCAACATCCTCAGTAGCGGAGCTTGTAACGCCCCCAACCCCGGCACCGCTCCGAATGGCACCCCTGGTAAAGCGAACGACTTGTACGTCCAACAGTTAACGCGGTTGGGCTTCGGCTACGATCTTTCGCCGGACCTGAATTTCTACTTGGAACTCCAGGATTCGAGAACCTGGGGTGGAAACGGCGCTAATGGTGCCGGGGGTCTTCAGGACGATACGAGGAACCAGAACGGGTGTTCCACAAATAATGGTGGGGGTAACTGCGGCACATTGGGGGTCCGAGCTGCCTACATGTTGGTCAGGAACTTTGCCGGGTTCCAGGGTCTGAGCGTGAAGGCCGGTCGGCAATAT
>DASQFV010000122.1:0-8019 GCA_035632975.1 Nitrospiraceae bacterium | reverse complement strand
GGCGCTGGAAAGCACCATTGCCGATCGGCGTGAGTTCTATAATGACTCCGTCAACCTTTACAATATCGCCATTGAGCAGATCCCTACGCTCTGGGTGGCGCAGGAAGTCGGATATACAGCGAGGCCTTTGCTGACAGTTGCACAATCTGATCGCAAAGATATGCCACTAGCTTTTGCCAATCGTACACGTATGGCAGCTTAGACACACAATCGGCTGATCGCAGTAATATTGATGGGGCGTTGCTCGACCTGACACTTCTAAGCCGCACCCTTTCGTGAGAATAACGGCCTGGATTGGTCCTCCACTGCGCACGTCGAACGAGCACCGCCCTGCTTCTCAACTCCACCCTACCCTAAGGAATAGCAACCCCGTTCGTTCCCACCGCGCGCGTTTCCTTTTTCTTTCAGCAACCCTCCCTGAGTGAGGCCATCTCTATTGGTCCCACTGCGCCCGTCGAGCGAGCACATTCTGATCGTGCGCGCTCCGGGAGCACAGGACCAATAGGGAGGCCTCACTCCTCCCTTAACCCCTCCACCACCGCCTGCCTTGCTGCCCAGCGCGCGGGCCAGTAGCCGGCCACCAGGGCAGCCGTGAGTGCGAGTCCTACGGCTTGCAGAATCACTCCACCCGGGACGGTCATCTGAATCGTCCAGCCAAAGGACTGCTTATTGATCACGTGGATGAGCACCAGGGCGAGCAGCAGGCCTCCCACGACGCCCAGCACGGCCCCGATCAACCCGAGATAGGCCGCTTCCCACAGGACTAATCGCTCCACTTGCCTCGTGCTGGCGCCGATAGCCCGCAACGTGGCAAATTCACGTCGTCGCTCCAACACGGCCGTCACCAAGGTATTCACGATGCCGAGCATGGCCACCAGTACGGCAATGGCTTCAAGGACATAGGTCAATACGAAGGAGCGGTCGAAGATCTCAAGAATCTCTTGCCTCAACTCATGGTTTCGGATCACCAACGGTGTAACCGTCACCCCGTCCAGCCCGGCGACGTGTGTCACAATCGACTGCCGAACGCGCTCTGCATCGGCCCCGGCATCCAGGTAGATGGAAAACACTGTCACCCGGTCGTCGTGCCATTGTCGCTGATACCATGTTCGATCCATCACCATCTTGCCGCCGTCGGTCGCGTAATCGTAAAAGATCCCTTCGACGGATACAGGAGTGAGTCCTGCCGGCGTCGTGATCGTGACCTTCCCCCCCTCGCGAAGCCGCAATCGATTCGCCAACACTTCCGACAGGAGGACGCCTCCGGTTTCAGCGGCTCGCTGCAGGGCCGCGCTCGAATCTCCATGAAGCATCAGATACCGGCTGCGCTGTGCATGGAGCCGAAGGTCTCGTGACACCAACGCCGCTGGCTGACCCGCGACGTCTACATACACCTCACGAAGAGTATCGACCGCGGCAATGCCGTCAATCGCCGACAAGGTCGAACGCCAGGTCCCTGGTAAGGCACGTGACGCCTGCCCGGCCTGCTTCCCTTGGAGCCAGGATTGCGGGGCCACGATGAGATCGGCCATCACGGTCTCATCCACCCAGATCTCGACAGTATCACGAAAACTGCGAACCATGACGGCGACACCGATCATGATCGACAGTCCCACCATCAAGGCCGACACGGTTACCGCATTCCGGCCCGTATGGCGTGCCGCCTGGTCTGCCGCGATGAGCCGGAGACTCCCCCCGAGCAGCATCGTCTTGCTCTCCTGGCGAGGGCGTCTCATGCCCAACGCCTGGATACAGAGAGGCGCAAGAAAGGAGAGTGCCCCCAAGAGACAGATTGTCGCGAGATAGCCAAAAAGCGGCAGGTCTCCAACCGGGCCAATCAGCGAGCAGAGACCTGCCAGCACCAACAACACGAGGCTGATCCACCCACACAGACCTGCCTTCAGTTGATGCGTCGATTCATAATCTCCCGGCGCCAAGGCACGGACCGTCACAGTCCTGCCGGCTTCCACGCTGGGACCCAAGGCTCCCACCATCGAGACCACTGTCCCGAGCAGTATCCCTTTCGCCACTGCCGTGAACGTCAGCATGTCCATCGACAGGGTCAACTCGCCAGACGCGACCGGCGCATAGAGGTCTGTGACCGTTCGACTCACGAGCGACACCAAAATCCCTGCCAGCCAGACCCCACCAAGACCTCCCAATATCCCACCAAGAAGGCCGAGCAACCCTGCTTCCACGAGAAACAGGCCGGCGACCCGCCGCTCCGTCATGCCGAGGGCGCGATAGATGCCGATCTCTCGCCTCCGTTGCGCCACAGCAAAGGCTATCGTGTTGTAGATCAAGAACATGCCGACCAGCAGCCCGACCCAACTCATGACTGATAGATTGAGCTGGAAGGCCCACACCATGTTTTCGACCTGCTTCGTCCGTTGCGCCGGCCGTTGCACGACAAGATGGGGAGGAAGAACCGCACGCACGGAGGCAACGATGTCGTCGAGCGGGCGATCAGGCGTCGTCACCAGCTCGATCCGATCCAACCGCCCGATTGATTGAAACAACAGCTGCGCCGCAGCAATATCCATGATGGCAAGCCGATCCCAGAGGGATGAGCGCGCCCCCTGGTTATGAATGAGCCCTACGACTCGCAGCCGTACGAGACGACCCCCTGCCGTCACCTCGACGAAACTACCGACTCCCAAGTTCCAGTCGGCAGCAACCTGACGACCAAGATACAGCGCGTCCGGTGCCAGGAGCGCCTCCAGCTCCGCGCCGGCGTCAGCCTGCGATATCTGAAATCCACGCGCCCCGACCTCCGCGAGAAGATCCAGTCCCAATATCTGAAGCACCTGGCCACGCAGCTCCCCTTGGGCGACCACTACCGATTCTTCAATGACCGGAGCGGCGCTCACCACCCCCTCGACCGCACGGACAGCCGTGATCGCCGATTCATCCACTCCGAGATCACGGCCCGCAATTTCCAATGTGGCGGGACCGGCTACCGTCGTGACGGCTTGCTCGAAGGATCGTAGGACTTGAATGTTTGCCGTCCCGATGCCCACGGAGGCCAGAACACCCAGTGCCACTCCGGCGATGCTGAGTAGAGCGCGAAATGGCCGCTGGAGCGCATGAGCGCGGATCAGGGCGATATTGAGCATGAGTGGTATAGTCATCTAAGGCCAGTCCTTTTTGACCATCCTGCGGGCGCGAAGCTCAGGGAAGGAAGCATAATGGATGAGGGAGTGGGGATGATTCAAATCAACCGGGCCAGTCGCGGAGCCCTGCACAAATTAGTAGTTTCGTTTACAGCGATACACACCTTTGTTAGACTCGCATGAGTTAATGATGAGAGGTTATTGATGGGCGCACGAACTGCTCTAAACCGAAAAGTCCAGCCGCTACAGGAAGAGATCGACGCCGATCTTCTCACGCCTCGGCAGCGTGACATCCTTCGCCTGGTGTCGATCGGGCACACAAACCGTGAGATTGCGGAGGTGCTGGAAATCAGCGTGCGCACGGTAGAAGTGCACCGATTCAACTTGATGCGACGGTTGAATGTGAGGAACGTGGCGCAACTACTCCGACGGGCCCTGCAGCTGGGTCTCCTTGCCAAGACGTTCGGGGCCAAGTAGGCCTACAGTTCTTTTAGTTTTCCCCGACAGTCCTCCAACCGTGTATAGCCCTTCATGCTGAGCTGTGCCGCCAGCTCCGTTCCCAATCGGCCGAACACGTCGACCCCCTCCTCGACCAACACCGTCCCGATCTGCACGGCCGACGCGCCACAGAGCACATGTTCGAAGGCATCTCCGCCATTGACCACGCCGCCGGTCCCGATAATCGGCATCCGCCCCTCGAAGATCTTCCAAAAAGCCCGCACGTTGGCCAGCGCGACCGGCTTGATAATCGTGCCACCCAGTCCGCCGAACCCACCCTTGGGCTTGATGGCGACCACCTCACGCTCCGGATCGACGACGAGACCGTTGCCGACCGAGTTAATCAGGTTGAGAAAATCGACCCCGCATCGGCCGATCACCTCTCCCATCACTGTTTGATGGGCCGGATCGAAATACGGAGGCAACTTGACGCCCATCGGAACCGTGATCACCTTGCGAACCCGCTTCAGCAGTCGCTCGGAAGCTTCGGCGTCATAGCCAATCTGAGGTTTGCCTGGAATGTTGGGACAAGAGAGATTGATCTCGATCAAGTCGGGCTTCGCCGCATTGATCGTGGCCGCAATCGTCGGGAAATCGTCTTCACAGAGACCCGCCAAACTGGCGATGACCGGCTTTCCAAGTGTCTTCAATTCAGGAATGAGCGCGGCGTACGCCTTGTACCCGAGATTCGGCAAGCCCATGGAGTTGATGGACCCGCCGGGAAATCCATAATATCGGGGTGTCGGATTGCCGTCGCGAGGCTCTACCGTCATCGACTTGGTGACGATGGCCCCGGCACGAGATCGGCCGAGGGCCAGCAGTTCTTCACGGGTGACACAGAGGGCCCCCGAGGCATTCATGAAGCAACTGGGAAATCGCACGCCGGCAATGGACGTTGAAAGATCCATCACGCTACTACCGTGACAGGCTCGTGCTGCGTTCTCGTCACGAGCTGCCCATCCTTCATGGCCCAGACATAATCGGCAGCTTCAGCGGCCGCAGTGCTGTGGGTAACCAACAGGACGGTTTTTCGAAAGCGCTGAACAAGCGACCGAAGGAGGGCGATGATCTCGGCCCCATGCTGGGAATCCAAATTGCCGGTCGGCTCGTCAGCAAGAATGATCTGGGGCTCATGCACGATCGCTCGCGCAATCGCCACACGCTGCTGCTCCCCGCCCGAGAGTTCGCCTGGGCGATGGTGTCGTCGTGCGGTCATCGAGACCAACTCAATCACTTCCTCGACGCGGGCTTGGACCGATGCCCCTCGCTCCCCGCGCAACAACAAGGGAAACGCGACATTCTCCGCTGCCGTCAACCCGGGAACTAAATGGAATGCTTGGAAGACAATCCCGACTGTTTCCCGCCTGATCCTCGTCCAGTCGTCGCTCGTGAATCGACTGGTCGACCGCCCTTCGAGGAGAATATCCCCCGAGGTCGGCACATCCAATCCGCCAACCAGGTTGAGCAACGTACTCTTCCCGCAGCCGCTGGGACCGATAAACGCACAAAAGTCTCCCTTCGCCACGTCGACCGTGACCCGATCGAGCCCGGTGATGGTGTCGCCACCACGCTCATAAATTTTCGACACCTGGTTGAATGTCACCAAAGTGATCTAATTCTCCATCCCTACCCTGATCCGTAGAATAGACGGGCCAGGCGGGTTGATCTGGTTCATCTGGTTTGTTTTGTTCGTCTGGTTAATCTAGTTCAACCAAACAGACCAAACAAACAAGACAAACCATCCGTTCTCGCGCGTCACGGCATGCCGCACTGGCGGTTTTTTTCAACATCCTGCTGCCTTCGTATATCACAACCATTTACAGAGCAACAACCTTGACAGGCGCGGCACATTCCCATAGAAGAAGCGCAGACATACGTAGATTGGAGCGTTCCCCTGGCGATGATACGTGAAGCCACACAGGATCGACTCATCGGATGGTGCCGTCAGGCCCTCCGGTTTGTGTTGCCGGTCGAATGCCTCACATGTGGTAATTCCCTCACCACTGACCCGGTGCCCTTCTTCTGTACCGCGTGCTGGCATACTATCCGCCCGCTCCAGCAACCAGTGTGTGCCCGCTGCGATCAGCCGTTTGTCTCGCCAGCGGCCACGACCTATACACCGAACCATCAATGCCAGCAGTGTCAGGAACGGCCACCGGCTTTTCAACGAGCCTGGACCCTCTTCCCATACCTTCCGCCACTGCGGGAAGCGATCTGCTCGTTCAAGTATCAAGGCAAACATACACTGGCACGGCCACTCGCTCGCCTTATGATCAGCGCTCTGCCTAGCGGGATCGATGTCGACGTCATTATCCCTGTGCCTCTACACCCGGCCCGCTTACGAGCGCGTGAGTTTAACCAATCGTTGCTGCTGGCCGATCAGCTCAGCCGTCATCTAGCCCGCCCGGTCTCAGCCACAAACCTCGTCAGGATCGCTGCCACCGATCCCCAAACCACATTAACGCGACAGGCACGGTTACGAAATCTGCGGAAAGCATTTGAAATTCGCAGGCCACAGGACCTCGCAGAAAAACGCATCCTCCTCGTGGATGATGTCTTCACCACCGGTACGACACTGAACGAATGCGCGAAGACCTTACTAAAAGCCGACACCGGGCCCGTCTTTGCCCTGACGCTGGCCAGAACTGTTGATACGGGCCTGGTGCCGGATCGCTTCTATGCCGGACAGGCTGCACAGCCCATGACGACCATAGGAATATGATCGATGCCGTTGTACGAATATCGCTGCCTCGACTGTAAGAAACGCAGCACCGTCCTTGTGTTGAACCTGGCCAATCGGGCACCGGCAGCCTGCTCCCATTGCGCGAGCGCTCGGGTTGAACGAATCCTGTCTCGATTTGCCTCGCCGAAATCCGAAGAGGCTCGGCTTGAATCCCTGGCGGATCCCAGCCATCTGGCCGGGCTCGATGAAAATGATCCACAGAGCATGGCTCGATTCATGAAAACAATGGGCGAGGAGATGGGTGAGGACCTCGGTGACGATCTCTCAGAGGCGATGGAGTCAAACGAGAACGGCTCCATAGAATCAGATAGCCCTGACAGTCAGTGACAGGCAGTGGCGGTCAATGTCATCCATTTTCACTTGACAGATCGTTTAGACTTCCTTACCCTGGCAACAGTATCCGAAGCCTCGTGAGGCATATGGATCCCTATCGAACCAGGTTCTTCAATGGCCAAAGAGCCCAAGAGCGAGCTGATGACAGCGGAGGAGACCTGCCGCTATCTCAAGATCACCCCACGCACGCTCTATCGTTACTTACGGAGTCGCCAGATTCCCGCTTTCAAGCTTGGGAAAGAATGGCGCTTCGTACGCTCGGATCTGGAACAGTGGATACGCGATCGCACCAGAGCCACGCTGGCGTCGTAAAGAACAGGCTACATTGATGTTCGCCGGTGAATACCTGTGCAAAGTGGATGAGAAGGGGCGGTTTATCGTCCCCTCGCCGATCCGTGAGCAGGTCGAGTCGGAGGGACAGGCTGTCGTATTTCTCAAAGGCCCCGAGGAGTCGACGCTCATCTACTCCATGAAAGAGTGGGAAAAAGTCCTCGAACGGACGAAAGCCACGCTCGATGAAGACCAGAGCCGACTGTTCATGCATTTCGTCGTGTCAGAAGCCGGTACATCAGAGATCGACAAAGCCGGACGCATCCTGATTCCGAGTCGGCTCAGAAAAATTATTCCGTTGGATGAGGACCAGGAAATCATTCTGATCGGCTTGTACCATCGCATGGAGATCTGGAATCCGAGCAAATGGCGTCGTTATATCGCCCAATCTGAAGAGCGATACGAGCAGAACATGTCCAAGATCCTCAATCTCCTGTAAGCTGACGCGCATGCCTACGTTTCGGCGCCCGCCCCGGTTTCCCTCCTCTCCACGGGCCGTTCGCATGATCTCCTACCGGAACCCTGACAAGAAGGTCGCGCTGCCACGTATCGCCCCGAGAACGGCTCCGATCTCCCGCATGCCTGCATCTCCATCATCACACCCACCGACCGAGAGTCATGCGGTAGCCTTGACCCTTCCTGTGCCTCCCAGCGTCAACCATCAATATGCCACAGTGAATGGCCGACGATTAATCTCTTCGACCGGTCGTGCCTATAAGTCCCAGGTGGGACAACTCGTGTGGCTGAAGCTGGCGCAGTCTACCCACCGGGCTGCCCTACTTGCACGACTCCAGTCGGAGTGGCTCGCCCTGTCCATCCGGTTCTATTTTACCTCGGCCCTACGACGAGACGTCGATGGCGGGCTCAAGATCGCGCAGGATGCCCTCTGTGAGGGACTCGGCATCAACGACAACCGCATCGTCGAAACCCACCTCTACAAACACATCGATAGGGACAACCCTCGCATTGAAGTGTATTTGACGCCCGCCTCCAGTTCCTAGC
>DASQFV010000121.1:0-3499 GCA_035632975.1 Nitrospiraceae bacterium | reverse complement strand
TCCCGGCTTCACTCGTTGCACGAACGCTCTCGATCCGGAGCTGCGTGGCCTTGTTCTGCAGTTCTGCAAGCAATTCGGGGGAAGCGGTTGAGCTAGCCATCGGAACTCCTTTCGGGATTTTGATGCCGAGGATGCTGCCGGATTCTTCGCGTCTTCTCTATCGCTAGCAACGCGGCGGGGCTTGAGGCTAACAAAATGAAACGAGGGAGTCAACGAACCCAACAGGGAGTGAAAAGTTCGCCAGCGTCCGAAGTTCGTTACGCGCGAGACGTTAAAGGTGAAACGTATCATGAAGATTACCGTACTCGTCCGGGTGGTGCCGAGTCGAACGGGGGCGAGGTCGGTGGACACAGAAGAGGGATTATACAGAATTCGCGTGTAAGAACAATGGGATAGCTTGACATGCCCGCGGTATTCACGCAGACTCCCGTCATGCATGACCAGACGGAGCAGACCCTTCTTGCCAAACTCGCTGAATGTGCCGGCATTGCGGCTGACTATCACGATATCGCAGGTACTCTTCACCTCACCTCAGATGACACCCGGCGCGCCATTCTGACTGCCATGGGCTTTGCGGTCGATTCGACCGCATCGCTGACACAAGCACTGCGAGATTGGGATGAGGCGCCGTGGCAACGTCCCTGCGATCCGGTGCGGATTCTGCACGACGGTGAGACGGGACCTTCTGTGTCCTGTTATCTGGCGCTCGAGGATGAGAAAGAACGGTCCGTCGCGGTGGAGTGGCAGATCCACGACGAATCGAACGCCGTGGTGCAGGAAGGGCGGGCAGGGCCTGGACTTTCCGCTGTGGAGATCCGTTTTCTCGATGGTCGACGGCATGTGCGTGTCGAGATACCCGCCCCGCGTGATCTCTCGCTCGGGTACTACAGTTTGACGGTACGGGCCGAGGGCTTGGTCGGGGGAATCGTGGGGACGATGCGTGTCATCGTGGCACCACACCAGTGCTATGTCCCACCGTCGCTCGAAGCAAACCAACGGCTGTGGGGACTGGCCTTGCAGGTCTATTCGTTGTCCTCCGATCGTAATTGGGGGTGCGGCGACTTCACCGATCTCGGCCGGATTGTGGAATGGGCCGGGAGGGGGCTCGGCGCAGGAGTCATCGGGCTCAATCCGCTGCACGCACTGCGGAATGTCGCGCCGTATCACATCAGTCCCTATGCGCCGTACAGCCGACTGTATCTCAATGAACTCTATATCGATCTTGAGCGGTTGCCGGAATTTTATGGGTCGGAGGAGGCGCAGCAACAGTTCCATACTCCCGAATTTCAAGCCAAGCTTCAGGCGCTGCGGGAGACTCGGCAGGTGGATTACGACGCCATTGCAACCGCCAAGCGCACCATGCTCGATTTGGCCTACCGCAAATTCCTCACAGAGGCCTACAGCGGAGAAGAGCCGAATCTCCAACCGAAAACGGTGCGCGCCTGGCTCTTGGAACGGTTTATCCAGTCTGAGGGCACGCCGCTCGAGGTGTATGCCACCTTCCAGACGTTGGAGGAAGAACGCCGATTGATTCAATCCAAGTCGGCCACCTGGCACGATTGGCCCAAACAATTTCTGACCCCTGGCCAACCTGTTCGTGAATATGCGAAACGGCACCGGAAGCGCGTTCGCTTCTTTCAATACATTCAGTGGGTGGCGAGCGAACAGCTGAACGAGATCCGACGGACGGCCGATCAGCTGACGATGCCGATCGGGCTGTATCATGACCTGGCCCTTGGCGCCGATCGGAACGGGGCCGAAGCCTGGATCTATCAATCGGTACTGGCCCTCGGAGCCGACTGCGGCGCCCCGCCGGACGCATTTGCGCCAGAAGGACAGAATTGGGGCTTGCCCCCGACGAACCCCCACGCGCTGCGCGCCAGCGGCTATGAGCTGATGATCCGGCTGCTGCGCAACAATTTCCGATCCGGCGGGGCCATCCGATTGGACCATGTGATGGCGTTCTTCCGTCTCTTCTGGATTCCGCGCGGGAGGCCGGCGTCCGAGGGCACGTATGTGCAGTACCCTTCTGAAGACTTGTTAGCGATCGTGGCGCTGGAGAGTACCCGGTCCAAAACCTTGGTGATCGGAGAAGACCTCGGCACGGTCCCCGATGGGGTCAGAGAGCAGTTGGCGAAAGCGCGGGTGCTGTCGTATCGTGTGTTCTATTTCGAGCGTGCTGCAGACGGCGCAGTGAAGTCGCCTGGCGACTATCCCGCGCAATCGTTGGCTGTAGCCACGACACACGACTTGCCGACACTCGCTGGATTTTGGTCCGGCGAGGACTTGCACGTACGGGCGGGATTGGGCGCCTTTACAGATGACGCGGCGCGCCGTCAGATCTGGGAGGAACGCCAGCGTGACAAGTCGGGCATCCTCAGTGCGCTTAAGCGGGAAAGCCTCCTGCCAAATGGCGTGACTGAGGACCTGGCTACCGCGCCAGCCATGACGGCTGATCTCTGCCGAGCGATTCATATCTACCTGGCTCGCACACCATCCTGTATCATGCTGGCGAATCTCGAGGACGGCTTGGGCGAACTTTCGCAAACCAATCTTCCTGGGACGGTCGACAGTCATCCGAACTGGACCCGTAAGTATGAAGTTCGCGTGGATGAAATGTTGTGTGATGAACGTTTGCGGCAACTTGGGGCTGTCTTGCGTTCGACACGTCCGCTAGGGTAAGACCCTCTAGAAGGATGCTGAAAAAGTCCGCCAGCGGCGTTCTCGCATCGCTCAGAGGCTCAACGTACCGAAGCGTACGCCTTCGCCTCTTCGCTCGCTGCGGCCTTGCTGGACGGCCTTTTTGAGCATCCTTCTGGGATGTTCTTTTCTTGTCCCAGATGTGCAGGCCCTCAAAGTTCTGCTGTGCCGAAATGGTTTTCCACAGCCTGCTAGAGATCGAACCATGGTTCATCGGCAGTTTACGTATCTCCCATTCCCATGTTGAAGCAAAATCGCATTGTGCTGGCGATCGCAGGGGCGGTGTTCCTGGCGATCGTTGTGCTCGAGATGGTCGCCCCGGCCAACGTTGTGGGCGCGTACGGTTTTGTGTTGCCGATCCTTTTGGTTGCGACGGTGCGCAGTCGCAGCCTGATGCTCGTGACGGTGGTGGCCTGTATCGTGGCGACCTATATCGGGTTGATGCAACCGACCAAGCCGGGGCGGTTTCAATCGGCGGTGATCAATCGCAGCGTGGTCGCAGGAGTGCTCCTGGTCGTAGCCTATATCGGCATGACTTGGGAAGAGCGCAAGACGAGAGAGGAGGCGGCGCGTGCAGCTCTCGCCCGGGAGACGGAAAACCTCCTGAAGGCCAATACGCAGCTGGTCGATGCGAAAGATCAGCTGAATCGCTCGGAACGCTTAGCCGCGGTGGGGCAACTGGTGGCTTCCGTGGCGCATGAAGTCGGAACGCCGCTGCACTCGATTGCCTGGCACGTGCAAGCGCTGGCTGAAGAGCCGGGCGTCACGCCTGACATGAAGAAGCGGGTAACAGTCATCG
>DASQFV010000120.1:0-5262 GCA_035632975.1 Nitrospiraceae bacterium | reverse complement strand
CCTCCCAGAGTCGGTGGTGGCGTGAGCTGGTTTAAAGACCACGACCTTGCTCGCACCCGACTCATTCTGTGCAAAATCATAAGCCGTAACGAAGTAGTACTGGATCTTTGTCGGGGTTCCGATATCGAATCTCGCCTCCTTGTTCACCGTAGCAAGAAGAGACGCCCCAGACTTTAGTGTGCAGGGTCGCTCATTGCACCGATAGACTCGATACCCCGCCAGATCCGATTCAGTGTTGGCCTCCCACACTAACGTGGCACCCCACGCAGTGCTCGACCACAATATAAGAACTCCAGTGATGGCTCTTACCCAATTCACGCGGATACTTCTATACATTTCCCAGCCCTCCATTAGTTGGCGCCACTGTCATACATACATACATACATACTAGCGTGCCCGCAAATGGATGCCACTAGGAAACTCCCTAGACCGCCTCTAATCAGGAAGAGTATGAACGCCTCGCCCGGAGAGGCGTATTGTAGGAGACATGCGAAGGAGAACCAAGGAGTCGAGGCCACCGCTATTCGCAAAAGTTAGCAGGAGTCAGCACCATCGGAAATCGTCGAGTGGACTATGCCTCCATCGTGTAAAAGAGGAGAGGCGGAGGCACGGCCTAATCACTACGTGGTTGTGGGAGGGGGAGTGGAATCGTCGGAGGTGTGGTTGTGGCCATCCAGGGTTTCCTCGAGGACTCGGAACGACTCATTGAGGAGATCTGCTGCACAGCACAGGGTGATGTGAATTTGTTGGAGAGCTTCCTCCCATCGTCCTTCTTGATGGAGGGTTTGAAAACGTCGATGATGTTCATACATGATCGCTTGCTTCGCATCCAGCATGAGACTATCGACAGCGGTCACAGGTGCCTCCCAGTCGTGTGATCAAGGACGCACGCTAGCAGACCCTGTATCCAGGCAGCAATTATACGAATGGGTGGATGATGTGATAGTTTAAGTATGATCTATAAGTATCAGATCCTCCTCAACGCCACAGAACGCTGAGCCCAAAGGGAAGACTCGCGTAGGCACGACCCTCTCCCGCTCCAACGTGATCCGGAAAGGAACACCTGGCTCATTTCCAGGCCAGAACACCCTTAACCCACTCCGATCGATACATAATTTACATGAAGTTTACGGGGAATTGACTGAACTGGAATGTGTCCCGGTTAGGCTAGGAGTGTGCAGAAAAATTATTGTTCCACGTTTTAAATTTAATGGTCCGCACATCTAGGACCACAGGAGAAGACTGTGCAGGATGCTCAAAAAGGCCGTCCGGCAAGACCGCGGCGAGCGAAGAGGCAATGCGTACTCTGTTTGGTACGGGGAGCCTTTGAGCGAAGCGAGAACGCCGAATGGGAACAGGCGCGTCTCGGCGCGCCGGGGTTGGGCGGGTGAGAAGAGCGACTTTTTCAGCATCCTGCTAGAGGCACGAATAGGACCATGACACAAACCACAATAGAACAGACTCTCTCGAACGGCTGGCCCAAGCGATTGATGATCACGCTCACGGCCTATGACATCACACGTATCTGGGAAGCGGGCACGCGATTCATCCTGAGCCTGCTTACTCTGACGATCCTCCTTGGTCTGGCAGGCGGCGTCGTAAAAACGTTTCTCGACCTGCGGCTTCTCCTGTCCGCCGACGTGGAAGTGGCCCTTCGGCATGTATTGGTCGACACCCTGACCTTGCTGGCCGTCGTCGAAGTATTGAAGACCACTCTCGCATACTGCTCTGACGGGCGCGTCCGGGTCACGTTTATCATCGACACAGTCCTTGTTGTGATGCTGACGGAGGTCATTTCACGATGGTTCACGGGCGGGGAGTGGCACCAATTCGCGATACTGGGAGGCATCTTAATCACACTGGGTCTCATGCGCATCGTGGCCGTCCGATTCAGTCCGGCGCCGACGACGTTCACGCAACAGGCCGATCAACTGGGGCTCTCCATCCTATAATCTCACCAGGAGGCACCTATGCCAATGAGTCCTCTTCTTGAATCAGCTCCGGATGTTCATCCTGTACGACAGGAGCGTCCTCATATTGATGCCCTCACGGCAACCGTTCTCGACCATCTGAATGAGCAGGCCGTCATCAGTCTGGACTCACTTATCTACCTCATGCCGCAATACACCTGGAATCAAATCTTCCACACCGTCGACCAACTCGCCCGATGCAACAAGATCGTCCTTCGCCGACACCGATTTGAGTACATGCTCTTTTCCACCCACTTCGTGGCATAATTACGTCATTCCTAGCAGGGTGGTGAAACAATTCTCCAGCTCCATGGATCGTAATGCGCTGCACGCGCCACGGGCTAGACTGTCACGCGAGGTTTGAGGAAAGATCAACCGCAACCTGAAGGATCAGCAAGTCTCAACTTCCCGCAGAGTAGTTTCTGGAAGATACTGGCGGAGTGGTGTGGCGAATGATCTTGCCTTCCACGAGATAGACCACCAGCTCGGCGATGTTGGTGGCATGATCGGCGATCCGTTCGAGGTATTTGGCAATGAAGCTCAAGCGAATGGCGCGTGAAATCGTACGAGTGTCCTCGATCATGTATGAGAGCAGCTCGCGAAACAACTGCTCCATCAGATCATCGACGAAGTCGTCGTCCGTGAGCACCTTCCGAGCGAGCGTGGCATCCTCCTTGACGAATGCATCGATGCTTTGCTTCACCATCATCCGCGCCATTTTACCCATCATCGGGATATCGATGTAGGGTTTGAGCTGCGGCTCTTCGTTCAACTCGATCGCCCGCTCGCAGACATTCTCCGCTAGGTCACTGATCCGCTCAAGCTCCGTGGAGATTTTCATCGCCGTCGTCACCAACCGCAAGTCTCGCGCGGCAGGCTGATGGAGGGCCAGCAACCGAATACTCTCTTCGTCGATCTCCACATCCAAGGTGTTGACCTCGTGGTCCCGTTCGATCACTTGGCGGGCCAGGTCCGAGTCGCGCGTCACCAGTGCGGTGAGGGCCTTGTCGATCTGATCTTCCGCCTGACCGGCCATTCGCAGGAGCTTGGTCTTCAAGTCGGAGAGCTCTTCGTCAAAGTGGCGCTGTATCATAAAACTCACCCAAATCGTCCGGTGATGTAGTCTTCGGTCTGCTTCTTGGAAGGCGTGGTAAAGAGCTGCTTCGTGAGGCCAATCTCCACCAGTTCGCCAAGGTACATGAACGCCGTCCAATCGGACACCCGCGCCGCCTGCTGCATATTGTGAGTGACAATGACGACCGTCAAGTCTTGCTTCAAGGAAAAGAGCAGTTCTTCAATTTTGGCGGTGGCTACGGGATCCAGCGCCGAGCAGGGTTCGTCCATCAGCAAGACATCCGGTTTGACCGCGAGCGCGCGGGCGATACACAGTCTTTGTTGTTGCCCTCCAGAGATACCCAAGGCGCTTGCTTGGAGACGATCTTTCACTTCATCCCACAGCCCTGCGCCTTTGAGCCCCTCTTCCACAATTTGATCTAACTGACCCCGGTTTCGGATTCCATGAAGACGCGGCCCATAGGCCACGTTTTCGTAGATCGATTTCGGAAAGGGGTTCGATTTCTGAAAAACCATCCCGACACGTGTTCTCAGGTCGGTAATATCCACATCGGGACCATTGATATCCACGCCGTCAAGCAGCATGCTGCCTTCTACTCGAGCGCCTTCAATCAAGTCGTTGAGCCGATTGAGGCATCGCAGCAAGGTGGACTTTCCACAGCCGGATGGCCCAATGAACGAGGTGACCTGATTTTTGATGATCTCGATATCGATTTTGAAGAGAGCCTGGCGGTCCCCGTAAAAAAAGTTGACCTGACTCAAGGTAAGTTTGACGGCCTGAGTGCTGGAATCATTGTCAGGCGACTGGCGATGACGGTCCTGCACGTTGAACCTTTGTGGGTTGAGGGTTTGTAATTGGGACGGCTGTTGTGTCAATGGTGACGAAGGGTGCATGAAGATCCTCTATAACACTGAGCCTGCATACTTCTTGCGCAGGTGGTTACGAAGGATAATCGCGGTGAAATTCAATAGGACGACGACGGTGATCAATACCAGGGTCGTGATGTAGACCATTGGTTTCGCTGCTTCCACATTGGGGGACTGAAAGCCCACGTCGTAAATATGAAATCCCAGATGCATGAACTTTCGATCGAAGTGGAAAAAGGGCCAGGAACTGTCTACGGGGAGCGAAGGCGCAAGCTTGACGACTCCTGTCAACATGAGCGGCGCCACCTCGCCCGCGGCGCGGGCCATCGCCAAAATCAATCCAGTCAGAATGCCCGGAAGGGCACAGGGTATCACAACTTTGAGCATCGTTTCCAACTTGGTTGCTCCAAGAGCCAAAGATCCCTCACGAAACTCCCGGGGCACGGCGGCCAGTCCTTCTTCTGTGGCGACAATGACCACTGGCACCGTGAGTAAAGCCAGCGTCAGTGACGCCCATAGAATGCCACCGGTACCGAACGTTGGTGTCGGAAGTCGTTCAGGAAAGAAGAGCTGGTCGAGGGTCCCGCCGATGGCGTAAATGAAAAAGCCTAATCCGAACACACCGAAGACAATTGAGGGCACACCCGCAAGATTATTGACGGCGATTCTCACGAGACGAACCATGGTGCCTTGTTTGGCATACTCTCGCAGATAGAGCGCGGCAAGCACGCCGAACGGGACGACGGCGAGGCTCATGATGATGACCATCATGACGGTGCCGAAAATGGCCGGGAAAATACCGCCTTCAGTGTTGGCTTCTCTGGGCTCGGTGCTGAGGACAGACCACACATTCGTGAGATAGGTCCAGCTCTTGCGCAACAGGCCCATCTCGTTCGGGCGCAGGGCGCGAATGATCTGTCCTACCGGGATCTGTTTTTCTCGTCCGTTCGCATCCACCATGAGGGCAGAATACTCATTGAATTGTGTACGCAACGTTTCCAATTCTATGGTTTTCTCTTGGTAACGAGATTCAGAGGCGGCAACCTGGGCTTTGAGATTCTCAATTTGCCCTCTTTCCTTCGTATCGGGGGCGGCCTCAATTTCGAACGCGCGGATCTTCAAGCGTGCCCCCTCGATGTCTGCGTTAATAGAGCCGATCTCAATGTTTTCTATCCGGGTGATCTGTTGATGGAGGGCATTGGTGGTGCTGATAAGGGGGGCCAAGGCAACCCATCCACCTTCATTCCCTTCTGCCTGAATCGTCTCTCCTTTGTAGAGAGCCTTGATCCTGGCATACATGTTCCCCCATTCGCGGCGTTCCAAGAGCACTACATCTGTCGGATAGGTTTGT
>DASQFV010000119.1:0-8544 GCA_035632975.1 Nitrospiraceae bacterium | reverse complement strand
CGTGGATGACGTCGATGATCCGTTGCTCCGCCCGGTGGTCGGCGTCGGTGACAAGGTTGATGATCTGCTTATGTTCAATGCAAAAACCGGTGCGCGTGCATTCCGCTAGAACGGCTCCGGCCTGGCGAGCCGCGTCAGTGGCGACTGCGATGAGTGTGTCAAGGGGGATATCCTCGCCATATGGTAGGGACATGAGACGGCATCATAGCACGAGGCTGCGTTCCTATCATGTTGAGATCCTTCGAACGGGAATGAATCCCACGCATTGCGGCCAAGATCTGACCGGTTTTTTGACAATCTAATCGACCGAGCAGAGGATATTGTGAACAAGCAAGGACCAGTTTTAAAGCGATCATGGCATGCAAGCCACATTTGAAACTTTATGTATTGACTTGCTACGCAAGCAATGCTATAAAGCAAGCATGCTTCACCTGGGGGCACGTTCTTGGAAGAACTCACTGATATATTGGTTGGTCTTGAACAGCGAATCAGCGCCTACAAGAACCGGCTGCAAGAGCTCGAAAAGAAACGTCGTCGTTCGGACGACGAAATCGCGACGATTAAGAAGTACTTGGAGTTGGCAGAAACGCTGTATCGCGTTGAAGCCGACAAAGCCAAGCTCGCCAGTCTCTCCAGTCAATTCTATTCCGACGAAAAAGGTGCTCGTCAGCGACCGAATACGGATGTCACCGACCAGTCGAGGGAAATTCTCATGGGGCGGAGCAAGTATTCAGGGAAAAGCGTGTCGGAAGCCGCGTACGAAATGCTCCGCGAGGCGAATCGCTCGATGCACGCAAAAGAGCTTGTGCAGCGATTGGTCGAGGGGGGGCTCCAGATCAAGGGGAAAACGCCGCTGACATCTGTGGCCACGTCCTTGAAGCGAGACAAGCGGTTCAAGAAAGTGGGTCCGAATACGTTCGAGGCATTGGAAGAGTCCCTGATCCACGTAGTGTAGTGCGTCTGGGCTAGGTAGACCTCAAAGTACACGAAGGGGGGTGAGAGTCTTGGCGACGAAGAAAGCAGCAAAGAAGAAAAAGAAGTAGTCCCCGCCTTGGTTCTAGCGTCGGGAGCGAGGCCACTTGCTCCCGACGTTCAATCACATCTCAGTTACCCCGCACGTCACAAATCATCTTGCCTGTTTTGGCAAGACCACGCGCAGATTTCCATTCAATAGGATGAGCGTTAGGAGGCTTGGAGAGCCACAAGCGATGCGGATCGCGGTGCGGCCTTAGCAGAACGAGGCTCAGACGCCGGGACCGTTTCGTCGGCGTTGAGCAACACCCAGCTATCGGGGTGGGTGAGAATCTGTTGAACGAGGCGCGTGTGTATCGCATGCCCCGAGCGTTCGGCGATCAAGTGCCCGATAAAGGGTACGCCGAGCAACGAAAAGTCTCCGATCAGGTCCAGGATCTTGTGTCGCACGAATTCATTGGCAAAGCGAAGGCCTGATTCATTGAGAATGCCGTCATGAGAGAGGACGATCGTATTGTCCAGGTTGCCGCCCTGGCCAAGTCCGCGAGCCCAAAGGGCTTCCACTTCCTGCAAGAACCCGAATGTCCTGGCATCCGCGATCTCGCGCTCAAAGGCATGGGCTGAGTGCTCATAGGCGTAGGTCTGAGTCTGGATCAAAGGATGATTGTAGTGGATGGAATAGGTGATCTTGGTGGTCGAGGACGGTTCGATGCGAACTCGACGGGCTCCATCCACCACTTCGAGAGGCCGTGTGATTTTCAGATAGGGTTGCCGCCGGCTCTGGGGAAGAATTCCAGCTGAGCGGATCAAGCGAACGAAGTGTGCCGCGCTGCCGTCCATGACGGGAGCCTCACCGGCATCAACCTCCACATATACGTTATCGATGTCAAGTCCCGCCAATGCGGCTAGGATGTGCTCGATCGTCTTTACCTGAAAGCCGTTACCGCTGATTGTGGTGCAGAGTTCCGTAGGCACCAAATGCTCGACGGAGGCCGGGAGGGAGGCTCCATTTTTGCCGTTCCGGTTTACAAAGACGATGCCTGTATTTTGTGGAGCAGGCCTGAGCGTGAGGGTGACGGGCTCTCCGGAGTGGAGCCCAACTCCTGCACAACTCACTGCATTCGCTAAGGTTTGTTGAGCCCTCACAAAGTCACCCCAAATAATTACACAGGGGTATCAGCAACTCGTGTGCCAGACGGTATTTTTTCGAAAAATGATCATAGGGCATTGATAATAAATGAAAAGTATTCAAGTACAGCGACCTGAAGCCATGTGGCAAAAACATGACACCTGTGACTTTTCAAGGATTATCGAATCGTAATTTCCATCCCTATCATGCGAGCCAGCGCAACTGAACATGGAATTGATCACCGCAAATGGCAGCAAGACTTGGTCCGTACGAGCAAGAAGGAATGATGGTCTGGTGGCTCCCATCCTGCTAGAAGGGTTACACAAGCCGCTTGTCAGACCACGGACGTTTCACTTGGTGGCCACAACAACTATGGCCGGGGGTCCAGCTCGATGAGTCCTTTCCGAATGGCCAGGATTGCGGCCTGAGTGCGATCATAGACTTGGAGTTTATGAAAGATATTCCGAACGTGGTTCTTGACGGTCTTTTCGCTCAGGTCCAAGTTATTGGCAATTTCCTTGTTCGTCTTGCCGTCTGCGACCAGGCGTAAGACCGTGATCTCTCGTTCTGTCAGATCGTGCTCGACCCACCCAGGCTTTTTCCCCTTCTTCTGGGACATCAAGGAGAACTCCGCCAAGATCTTGCTCGCTACGGATGGATGGATCAGTGACTCGCCTTTGTAGATCGCACGAATCGCGGCGACGATCTGAGAGGACTCGGAATCCTTTAAGAGATATCCGGTGGCGCCGGCGCGCACCAAATCGAAGATGTATTGTTGCTCGTCATACATGGTCAGGGCCACGACTCCGATGTGAGGAAACTCACGCTTGATCTGTCTGGTCGCTTCGACTCCGCCCATCCGGGGCATGCTCACGTCCATCAGCACGACGTCAGGGACCAATGTCTTCACCTTCTCGACCGCTTCCATGCCATCCTGGGCCTCGCCTACGATATGAATGTCCTCTTTCGTCTTGAGGATTGCGGCCAGTCCTTCGCGTACGACACGATGGTCGTCCGCGATGAGCACCTTAATCTTCTCCATGGGGTATCGTCTCCTTTTTGACCAGGGGGATGTCGACGACGATCGTTGTGCCACGCCCTTTCTTAGACTCGATTTTGCCCTCCCCGCCCACGAGTCGAGCCCGCTCCAGGATTCCGCGAATCCCGAAGTGATCCCATTTGTCGGGATCGCGCAGCACGGTGTCCATGTCGAATCCCACGCCGTTGTCCCCGATGGTGACCCGGAGGCGTTCGGGGTCGATGTCCAGCCCCACGGTTACCCGAGTTGCTTTCGCGTGTCTCTCCACGTTGCTGAGGGCTTCTTGCACAATGCGGAACAGGAAGATCTTGGTGCGCGGAAACAAGATCTGTTCATCGCCGGATACGCGGAACTGCGTCTTGATATGGTACTGGGTCTCATACGAGGTGAGATAGTTGGTAAGGGCTGGGAGCAGCGCCATCTTGTCATAGTGGAGCGGGCGGAGATTGAAGATGACTTGCCGCGCCTCCTGGATGGCCAGCTTCAGTTGGGCTTTGCTTTCGCGCAAGGTGGCTAGGCTGGCTTTCGGATCTTTTCGAATCAGTTGCTGGCTTAAATCCAGCTTGAGATTCACCCCGGCCAAGCTCTGCACGAGGCCGTCATGCATTTCGCAGGCAATGCGTGTCCGTTCCTCCGTCACCGCCACACCCGTTTCCTTGACATATAGTCGATAGAGCGATTGGTACTTGTTCAAGGTTTTCTCGATCTCTGCCGTGGCGCGGATGCGGGCATCGATGAGGTCCCACATGAATTTGGCGCTGGCCCCGCCGATGATCGTGAGGCCCATCCGGTGGAAGTCTTGGAGTAACTCCCAGACTTTGGCATCGCCAGACACGTCGATGATGAGATCCACGCGCTCGAGGTCCAAGAGCCGACGGTAATCGCGGGTCACGGGGATACCGAGCCGTTTGGCCAGTGCGATGCCCGGGGCGTTTGCCAGGATTTCGGCCACGCCCACGATTTGCACCAGCGGGTCTGTCGCAAAGATCTCCATCAGTGCCGTGCCGCCCCGGCCTGCGCCGATGATCGCCACATGCGTGCCGCTCGGCGCTCCGGTCTTGCGTGGTTGTCTGGGAGACTTGGCTTGGGTTGTCGGCATCTTGACGCCTACTCGCTGAGAAGTTGCACCATGTTGGAGACCGACGAAATGCGGAAGAACATGGAGATGACGATGAGGGGAGGGATCCTGCGGCCCTCACCGCTCGCGGCGTTGCTGGGCCAACGTTCTCAGCTCGTCCATGAACTGGTCAATGTCTTTGAACTCGCGGTAGACAGACGCAAAGCGAACATAGGCAACCTGATCCAGTTGATGAAGCTCTTTCATCAACTCTTCGCCCACGATCCGGCTCTCGATTTCGGTCTCACCCATTTCCTGAATGCGTTTCTCGATGCGATCCGTCACTGCTTCGATGGTGGCGGTACTGATGGGCCGTTTTTCGCAGGCCTTCTTGAGACCGGCGAGAATTTTTGTACGGTCGAACGGCTCCCGGCGGCCGTCCTTTTTCACCACCATGGGAAGGATTTCATCGACGCGTTCGTAGGTGGTGTAGCGACGCTTGCAGCCGAGACATTCGCGGCGGCGGCGAATAACTTCACCTTCCTTCGCCATGCGCGAGTCTACGACCTTGTCTTCGAGTTCATCGCAGAACGGACATTTCACAGGCGGTGATCCTGCCCCGTCTGACGCGGTTTAGTAAGTATGAAAGATCGGAAAACGGCTGCAGAGCGCTTTGGCCTGAGTGCGGATTTCCTCGAGCATCGCGGGGTCGTGCCGATGCTGCAGCACCCGGTCGACCAAGCCCACAATCTCTTTCATCTCGGCTTCCCGCATCCCACGGGTCGAGACAATGGGAGTTCCCAGTCGAATGCCACTGGCGACGGCCGGCGGCTTCTCGTCGTAGGGCACGGCATTCTTGTTCACGATAATGCCGGCAGCGTCCAAGGCTGCGTCCGCTTCTTTGCCTGTAATACCCTTGTTGGTTAGATTCATTAACATGAGATGAGTATCCGTGCCGCCCGACACAATCTTGTACCCACGGTCGAGGAGCCCTTGGGCCAGCACCTTCGCATTGGCGATGACCTGCTGTTGGTAACGCGTAAAAGCCGGAGAGAGGGCTTCCTTGAAGGCGACGGCCTTCGCCGCGATCACATGCATTAAGGGTCCGCCTTGTATTCCGGGGAAGATAAGTTTGTCGACCGCTTTGGCATACTCAGCCTTGCACATCACGACGCCACCCCGGGGGCCGCGAAGGGTTTTGTGGGTGGTCGTGGTGACAAAGTCGGCATAGGGAACAGGATTCGGATGGAGCCCCGCGGCGATCAGCCCGGCGATGTGGGCGATGTCGACCAGCAGATAGGCGCCGACCGACTTGGCAATCAGTTGGAATCGTGGAAAATCGAAGGTCCGCGCATAGGCACTGGCGCCTACGATGAGCATGCGTGGCCGGCATTCCTCCGCCACCTTCTGCACCGCGTCATAGTTGATGGTTTCGGTCTCACGGTCCACGCCGTAGGAGAATACACGGAACAGGATCCCTGAAAAATTGACCTTGCTGCCGTGGGTGAGGTGACCGCCTTGGGCGAGATCCATGCCCAGGATGGTGTCGCCTGGTTTCAGCACGGACAGGTAGGCCGCCATATTGGCCTGCGATCCTGAGTGAGGCTGCACGTTCACGTGCTCCGCGCCGAAAATCTGCTTACACCGCTGGATGGCGAGATTCTCCACGGTGTCCACATGCTGACACCCGCCGTAGTACCGTTTTCCGGGATACCCTTCGGCGTACTTATTGGTCATGAGGGATCCCTGAGCGGCCAGGACGGCGAGACTGGCGAAGTTCTCCGAGGCAATCAGAAGCAGCTTGTCACGCTGCCGCTCTTCCTCGGCGGCAATCGCGGCATAGACATCCGGGTCTGTGGCTTTGAGTGCGTCTAAAGAACCGACCGCATCGATCATGTCAGCTTATTCCCCTCGTTATCCAGCGGGGTCGTTCCTGTTATCCCACGAATTGCCGCAATATTATTGCAGCAGCCCGTTAGGCCTCAGCGGGAGTCGTTTCGGTTTCCTGTTTCTTCACGACGTGGACCATCACGGTTGCAGTCACGTCCCGTGGAAGCTTGATCGGCACGGTGAAGGTGCCGAGTTCTTTGATCGGATGGTCCAGCTGGATCTTGCGCCGATCCACCGTAAATCCCTGTTCCGCCAATCTTTCTGCAAGGTCTTTAACCGTCACCGACCCAAACATCTTGTCGTCCTTGCCGACCTGCGCCTGCACCGTGAGGGACACGGCCGAGATGCTCTTGGCGTGGGTTTCGATCTCCAGCTTTTCTTTTTTCGCCCGTTCGCCGGCTACGCGCTTGATATGCTCAAACGCCTTGATGCTGCGACTGTCGGCCAGCACCGCTTTTTTTCGTGGGAGCAGAAAGTTCCGTGCGTACCCATCTCTCACATCGAGGAGATCTCCGAGATGCCCGACCCCGTCCATCGTTTCTTGTAAAATGACCTTCATTCCCCTAACTCCTTCTGTTGGAAAGGAAAAGAGGATACTGGTGGGGCAGCAAAAAGTCAATTCGCAATGTGCAGAACAATGTACACAAGATGCTTCGCTTGTCATGGTCGCGGGGCGATTATAAGCGGGAGATTCCCCATGACAGGCTGGACAGGTGTAAGAGGCCGACCGTATGATGGCGGCCGCTATACGAGCATACCTCCCAAAAAATCTTATGACTGCGCGAGATCTTCTCGAAACATGGGCGCGCCGGCTTGAAGCCGAGCAGAAACGGGTGAGCGGCACGGCGCTTGACCAGCCAATCACTCAGGTGGCAGGCCGACTTGTGCACACTATCGGTACGCTTCATCTGTATGAGCTGACGCTCCCAGACGGCTCGTCCATTGAGCATGACACTCCCCTCTCGATTATCCCTCCAGACGACATGGAGCCAACCGAAGGCATCGTGCTGGGCGGGCAGAGCAACGTGGTCCTCGTGCAGACATTCGATGCCATCGGACAGTCCTGTACCGACGCGACCGTGATTCCTGATTGGGCCGGGCTTCTGACTACGTCGGCCAAGCGATTGCGCGACATGCTCGCGCAGCCTGACGTCTATCGACTCGGTCCGGCAGACCGCTTGGCTTCCCTCCTCGAGGCGGCGACGGGAGCGAAGGAACTTTCCGGGGCAGACACCGGGTCGTCAATCCTCACGACCGTCTGGGCGGACGAACTCTCAGCGCGACGGCAGCGATTGGCCGTGCTTGCGATCGAACTGATTCGCGCGAATAAGCGCATCCTGGTGGTCTGCCCAGACCATCAGGCGGCGGATGCATTCGTCGGAACCATCGCGCAAGCTATGAAAGCCGTGGGGCTCATGTATAAGACGTGGGTGAGTCGCTATGAGATGGCGTTGGCCCTGCAGGTCGAGGGCATCGGGATTCAGGAGTTGGGGTTCGAAGCGCAGATGCATCAGTTCTATGCCAAGTCGCGCGCAGATAAGGCAGCGCTCCGGTGCAAGTACGATCGATTCCGCGAACTGACGCCCATACTGGCGTACAAGGGGCAGAAGCAAAAGGATCTCGATGAAGTGCGCCTCCTGGAATGGCGGTTGCTGACGCAGGTCAGCGACCTACAGGCCAAGATCAAAGAGGTGAATGCCACTTTGGCTGAGTATGAGAACCTCCCGCTCTTCCGACGGCTCAGCCTGCAGGCCTTCGGGAAAAACGTCGAATCGCTGCATCAATACCTCGAGCTGTATGAGAGTCAGTGCGTCGAGCTGAGAGGGGAACTTGATGTCGCCAAGGCACGCATCAGGGAACTCGTGCCGGAAGCCGCTGTGCCGAAAGACATGCGGCCGGAGTTTGACGAGCTCAAAGATGACATCGTCCGGTTGGGCGGGACAAAAAAGATCCGGGAATTACTCGCGGCCGAAGAAGACACGAACCGCCAGGCCTTCATTCAGAATCGGCGGCTCGTGGTCACCACGGCATCGAGAGTGCTGAGCGATCCCCTGTTCAGTCGCGTCCGGTTTGATGTCTTGATCGCCGATGAGGCGCCGTGGATCGCGGCGGCCCCGTTGCTCGGCGCCGCCGGGCTCGTCCACGAGCGGATCGTGATCAGCGGTGATCGGCGCGACATCGCATCGGCCGGGCTGTGGGCGGCACGCGAGTCGGAGCTTCGGTGATTGGGAGCCGCTTGCTTGACGGGGACCTCACTAATTCAGGATAATCCGCTTCCACCTCAATGTGCCGAAGTGGCGAAACTGGCAGACGCACTAGATTCAGGGTCTAGCGCCCGCAAGGGTGTGCGGGTTCAAATCCCGCCTTCGGCACCACTCCTTCCTCCCCCTTTTGCTCCCTAGAACTCATCTAGAGTAAAATTCGTACTTTGCGAAAGCGCGGGTATGTGCGAGAGAT